>NZ_JBFULH010001298.1:0-744 GCF_056400445.1 Pseudomonas sp. P5_B2
CCAATCCGCCGCCCGGCAGACTTGGGCAAGCATTCATTTATCAGTTATGTCGACGATTTGGCATTCAGTTCAGAGCTGTTGTACCTGGCGAATGTGCTGCCCGGCGCCAGCGCCAATTTGCGCAGTACCAGCGTGATCGCGCAATTCGTGGCGGCGCAACAGGGGCGGTCACTGGCAATTCTCCCGTGCTTCCTCGCGGCCCAGGACCCACGGCTGCTGCCGGTGTTGCCGCAAGAGATCAACATTACGCGGCAATTCTGGATGTACTGCCGGGAGGACCTGCGCAAGCTCAAGCGGATCACCCTGTTGTGGGATTACATTCGCTCGGTGACTGAACAGAATCAGGGTCTGTTGATGGGGGAAAGCCGGGAGATGTTGTTCGCCGACTAAAAAACTATAAGGAGAAAGGGAGTCCTATCCTAACGACTTCAGAAGGCTATTGGCAACGGTTTGTGACAGGGGTTGTGACAACACTTGTAACACCTCGACGCATACTTTCAGAGGCAGGCACGCTATTTGCCTACGCACGCGGAGAGGGCGTGACTGCCTCCCAAATACTGACCCAAGCCACTCTATGCACGAGCCCAGATCAACGGTCATGGGTTGTCATGAAATGATAAGGCGCTGTCGTCAATTGAAAGGCTGGCAGTCCCCCCACCTATAAACTACTCATATGAACGACTCGGCAAGCCCTGCTATCGGCAGCTGGTTATCCGCGCAAGTGAGCATCCCCCTATCCATAGG
>NZ_JBFULH010001299.1:0-742 GCF_056400445.1 Pseudomonas sp. P5_B2
CCTATGCACTGTTGGCAGGTTCAGTATTAATCGTGCCGGAAGCGTTGTGCTCTGGGTTGATTGCGTCATCGAGTTTCTATTTCGCCATGCGAGAAATCTCGCGGGTGAATAATGGAAAATGGGCCGCCTCAATTCTGATATTGATCATAAATGTAGAGTCACTTTTGCTGTATTCGGCATTAGGATGGCTATCGGAAAGTGTCTCTCGTTCATGGTTGACACTTGCGTACTGTGCAGCAATTGTCTTGCCACTGCTTTATATCAGTCAGTCTGTCAGTATCGCCCCCTATCAGCGTGCTTCGCTTCGCCAAATACTCGCTGCGGCAAAAGGATTGTCCGCGTTTAACGTGTTGTGCTACATGCTGGCAGTGTTTTCCGTGAACTGCTTTAACGTTTCCATCCATCGTTGGGCAGAATTGAACACAGCGTATTGGTGGGGAAGTGTGTCCGGCATGACCTGCTTCTACATCGTGGGTGTCCTCGTCAGTGTGGGTATCCTGTCCAGTTTGAAAATAGATGAAAACAAGCTTTTGATGGCTGGGATGATGGGGATTAGCTTGCTCGGATTCGGGCTCTACAACGTCGGAACCGAAGCGTCTCCTTCCATGCCGGCTATTGTCGTTCTCTTGGGTGTAATGTCGACTGTCGTGATGTCGTCAATCGCTGCGAGCCTGGCGAGAACCAACACTACACTCAGTCGGTTACTGGTTGTGGGCGTGCTCGCCGCCCTGCAGGTCAGCCT
>NZ_JBFULH010001300.1:0-742 GCF_056400445.1 Pseudomonas sp. P5_B2
ACACAGGGCACCGGAATCCTGTGTACGCCGACCGGATTTGCTGAGCGTTTCCTGGCCGAAGCAACCACCGGAATTTGGTGAGCGGCCCGGTTTACGTGGCCCGTAGCCGGCCTGAATCGAATATCGGGGGTTTTATCTCCCACCCTCCATCAGCACCGTTCGGCGTGCAACAAACCAAGCTATCGACACAGGGCACCGGAATCCTGTGTACGCCGACCGGAAATTGATGAGTGCTTCCTGGCCGAAACAACCACCGGAACTTGGTGTGCTGCCCGGTTCACGTGGCCTGCGGCCGACCGGAGTCGAATATCGGGGGGGTTATCTCCCAACCTCCATCAGCACCGTTCGGCGTGCGACAAACCAGGCTATCGACATAGGGCGCCGGAATCCTGACTACCGCTCTGAGTCGTCACCAGCTTCGTGAGTCCGTTACCCATGCGTACAGAAAAAACTCGCGATTGGCGGAAACAGGCGACAGCCCAGACACGATGCCGGCGCTCCTAGCGCTATTAATCCAAGGCTCACTACCTCGCACCCAATTCGTAACCTTTACCGGTCTTCCACATGAAGCAGCGAGCGACCAGCTCAACCGGCTGCTCAACCTCGGTATCGTGGTGAGCCCGCCATCTAACCTCCAAAGGCTGGAGGTAGGCTTACCGGCCTGGTTTGCCCAGGTTCTCTTTCTCGATTTTCATTTAGCATGAACTTGACGGTAAGCCGGGCTAATAGCCCGGAGGGGCGA
>NZ_JBFULH010001301.1:0-742 GCF_056400445.1 Pseudomonas sp. P5_B2
GATGCCGACCGCGAGCAACTTCTAGCTAGCGTGCGTAACGGTATCTTCTTCAATGCAGGACAAGTCTGTTCCGCAATGTCCCGCCTGCTGGTAGAGCGCTCGATCTACAGCGAAGTGGTTGATCAAGTCGGCGCCCTAGCGCGCAGCCTGCAAATTGGCCCTGGTTCGGAGAATGCCGAACTGACCCCGGTAATTTCAGCGACTCAACTTCAAGGCATTCAGGCTATGTGCCAACGCGCGCAACAGGAAGGCGCGCGAGTAGTTGCCGGGGGAGAAGCGGTTTCGGGTTTGGCTGGTAATTTCATGCAGCCAACTGTGTTCTGCGATGTTACTGCGGACATGGACATCGCTCAGAGTGAGGTATTCGGCCCGGTGTTGGCGATCCTGCCATTCGATACCGAGGAAGAGGCCATTAACTTGGCTAACGGAACCGACTTCGGCCTAGTAGCGGGCGTCTTCACCCAAAATCTGAATCGCGCTCTGCGCTGCTCTCGACGACTGCGCGCAGGTCAAGTGTTCGTGAATGAGTGGTATGCCGGTGGCATTGAGACGCCTTTCGGCGGGGTTGGTCTATCCGGTTACGGTCGCGAGAAAGGTCAGGAAGCGCTGTACAGCTATGTGCGCACCAAGAACCTTGCATTGCGAATCCAGGGCGAGTGAGGATCGAAATCATGAAGAAGTGGCTATGCATCATTTGCGGGCTGATCTATGACGAAGCACTAGGTTGGCCTGACGACGGAAT
>NZ_JBFULH010001302.1:0-741 GCF_056400445.1 Pseudomonas sp. P5_B2
GCCTCGAACTGGTCAGCCATCTGGATTCTGCCCTTGATCGCTTTGATCATCGGCGGCTGGCTCGGCTGGCGTGCTTACAACGAGACAGGCATCGAGGTTCATATACGTTTCGAAAGCGGCGAGGGCATCCAGGCCAACAAGACCGAAGTGGTCTACAAAGGCATGCCCGTTGGTAAGGTGAAAGCCCTCAAACTCGATGACGAAGGCGCTTCCAAAGGCGTGATCGCGACGGTCGAGATGAATAAGGATGTCGAGCAATACCTCAAGACCAGCACGCGCTTCTGGCTGGTCAAACCAAGCGTGACCCTGGCCGGTATCACCGGT
Source organism: Pseudomonas sp. P5_B2 (assembly GCF_056400445.1). Taxonomy (NCBI): domain Bacteria; kingdom Pseudomonadati; phylum Pseudomonadota; class Gammaproteobacteria; order Pseudomonadales; family Pseudomonadaceae; genus Pseudomonas; species Pseudomonas sp. P5_B2. Next base: position 325 of record NZ_JBFULH010001302.1, read on the forward strand.
CTGGAGACGCTGGTCTCGGGTAACTATGTGGCGATCAGCCCCGGTGAAGGTGAGCCCACTCGCAAATTCAAGGCGCTGGCCGAAGAACCTCCGTTGTCCGACGCCAAGCCGGGTTTGCACCTGACCATCAAGGCTGATCGCCTCGGCTCTCTGAACCGTGGCAGCCCTGTGTTCTACAAGCAGATCAAGGTCGGCGAGATCAAAAGCTATGTGCTCTCGGAAGACCAAAGTACCGTCGAGCTTAAGGTGTTCATTGAGCCCACCTACGCCAATCTGGTGCGCAAACACACGCGTTTCTGGAACGCCAGCGGCATCAGCATCGACGCCAACCTGTCCGGTGTGAAAATTCGCAGTGAGTCGCTTGCCAGCATCGTCGCCGGTGGTCTCGCGTTCGCCACACCGGAGAATCGCAAAGAC
>NZ_JBFULH010001303.1:0-741 GCF_056400445.1 Pseudomonas sp. P5_B2
CATAAATGCCAGCCTTCGCAGCGGCGGCGCGCTTTAACCAATTATTGTTATAAAAGGCTTCGTCTCCGAAGAGGGAGCCGACTGTCCACCCATTGATTCGCTTCATTCCTTGCGACAGATACCTTGAAATTTTCTCGTCACCGTCCTTCATGGCGAGCGAAATGGCTGCTTTGTGCTCCATAGGAAGATCTTTGAACTCAACGGTCTTTTCCGGCCCGATACCGATGGTGGCGAGTCTGGCGCGAAGTTCTTTATCCGCTGGGGTTTCTGGTACGAATTGAAGTGCGGCTTCCAGATACGGGTAAAAGTTGTCGTTGATGCCTGCGGTTGTGGCCGGAGGGAAATCAGTGTCAGGTGCGGCGGCCGGGGCAGGTTGTTTGAGGAATGCCGAGAGTGGCTGCACCTTGTACCCGGCTTGAACCTTCACTACGTTTGGCATGTCCTCCGGACCGAAGAGTTGGGTGCGAAAAATAGTGAGCGCGAAGGGGGTGGTCGAGTGAAAGACGTTTTCGATTCCGGCAGGTATCGAACCTTTCCAGTCAGGGCCAACGACCAAGTAAGCGCCTGGCTCCGTGCCAGTGGCGCGACTGCCTATGTAGCCGAAGTTATAAGTGTTGCCATCGATGAACTGCACCGAGTAATAACGTTTGATTTCGACGGCGGGCACGGAAATGACCATGGGTTGCGCACGCAGATCCAGCCAGACCATGGAGTAGGGCGTATCACTGTTGGGCGTGGCGA
>NZ_JBFULH010001304.1:0-738 GCF_056400445.1 Pseudomonas sp. P5_B2
CGCCGTGCCATCGAAGCCGCTGACAAAGCGCTGCCGGCCTGGCGTGCACTGACTGMCAAAGAACGTGCGAACAAGCTGCGTCTTTGGTACGAGCTGATGATCGAGCACCAGGACGACCTCGCTCGCCTGATGACCCTGGAGCAGGGCAAGCCATTGGCCGAAGCCAAGGGCGAAATCGTTTACGCCGCTTCCTTCATCGAGTGGTTCGCCGAAGAAGCCAAGCGCATCTACGGTGACGTAATTCCGGGCCACCAGCCAGACAAGCGCCTGATCGTGATCAAGCAGCCAATCGGCGTGACCGCTGCAATCACGCCGTGGAACTTCCCGGCTGCCATGATCACCCGTAAAGCCGGCCCGGCCCTGGCCGCCGGTTGCACCATGGTGCTCAAGCCTGCATCGCAGACCCCGTTCTCGGCTTTCGCCCTGGCTGAACTGGCCCAGCGTGCCGGCATCCCGGCTGGCGTGTTCAGCGTGGTCACCGGCAGCGCTGGCGACATCGGCACCGAGCTGACCAGCAACCCGATCGTGCGCAAGCTGTCCTTCACCGGTTCGACCGAAATCGGTCGTCAACTGATGTCGGAATGCGCCAAGGACATCAAGAAAGTGTCCCTGGAACTGGGCGGCAACGCGCCGTTTATCGTGTTTGACGACGCCGACCTGGATAAGGCCGTCGAAGGCGCGATCATTTCCAAGTACCGCAACAACGGCCAGACCTGCGTTTGCGCCAACCGTCTGTAC
>NZ_JBFULH010001305.1:0-738 GCF_056400445.1 Pseudomonas sp. P5_B2
CTGCTGCTGTTCGGTTCCTTGATGGTTGATTGATGTATTGGGTGCAGCCGCTGCACCCCGTTCTGTTCCAGGCTGCACCCCGTTCTGTTGTGAGTTGCACCCCGTTGCGTCATCTGCACCCCGTTTTGTACGGGGTGCAGGATTTGCACCCCGCAACAGTTGAAGGTCGTAAACGACTGGGCGGCGGTCATGACGGTCGATGTGCACGGCAGCGATTGCCTGATTGCCCCTCTGGATCAGTCCGGACTTCTCCAAATCGTCGAGCTTGTACCGGACGGTACGCTCTGACAGACCGGTGTCTTGGGCCAGGGTAGAGGCAGATGGAAAGGCACCAGCGCCGTTCGAACCGGCGTAGTTGGCCAAGCACAGCAGCACGTGACGCGCGCTTGAGTCTTTCAGGGATTCGGTGGGCAGAGAGAGCGCCCAGGACATTGCTTGAACGCTCACAACGAGTTTCCTTGAAGTTGTTCGGCCAGGGTGGTGATGCCACGACGCGTGACCATTACTTGCTCGACGACCTTGAGTTCTTCCCGATCGGAACCGACCTTCACCAGCTTGTGCTCGAGGAGACCGCTGGATAGCCGAGGCTGGAAGGCAGACCAACTGGAGTGGCTCGTCCGGCGATAGATCCAGCGGTTGTCGCTCAGCCATTTGAATAGTCGCAAAGGTGCGACCCCCAGCTGTTTCGCGGCGCTGGTGATGCAGACGGAGCCCTGGGTATTGGCGAGACGATTCAAC
>NZ_JBFULH010001306.1:0-737 GCF_056400445.1 Pseudomonas sp. P5_B2
TCCATGGCATGTACAGCGTAGGAGGCATCCTAGGCGCGGGAGCATTAACCGTACTGCTGAGTATCGGTCTCGATCCAATATTTTCCGTGCTATGCGTCGTCGCCATCGTTATGGGGGCACTCTACAAAGCGATACCCACATTACTGACATACGGAACAGAACAGGACGGGCCAATTTTTGCGATGCCTAAAGGTATCGTCTTCCTGCTGGGGACTTTGTGCTTCATTGTATTTTTAACTGAAGGGGCAATGCTGGACTGGAGCGCGGTCTTCCTCGTGTCGAGCCGAGAAATGGAGCCCAATTTGGCGGGTTTGGGTTATGCCAGTTTCGCCGCAACGATGACGGTCGGTCGCCTTACAGGCGATGCGATCGTGCGCAAACTCGGCGGTGTGCGCGTAGTGGCCTTTGGAGGAGTTATTGCCGCCACTGGCATGATGGTGTCGCTTGGTTTCGATGGATGGCCAGCATCATTGATAGGCTATGCCTTACTCGGAATCGGTTGTTCGAACATTGTCCCAGTTCTTTTTACCGCAGTCGGGCGCCAAAACCGTATGCCTCAAAGGGTGGCAATACCGGCAGTTATTTCCATGGGCTACGCAGGCATCCTCATAGGGCCAGCAGTTATTGGTTTCGTCGCCCATCTAAGTACACTTTCCATTGCCTTGAGTGGCTTGGTATTTCTTCTGCTTTTTGTGAGCGCAACAGCGCGACTTCTGCGCTCTTAGCCGGAGTTCATC
>NZ_JBFULH010001307.1:0-732 GCF_056400445.1 Pseudomonas sp. P5_B2
GTCAGCCTCATCCGTTCTTACCACCCTCGAATCCAGCTACGCCGATTGGACACAACTGAACAGATTTTGGACGACGGAGATGACGCGCTAAGCAAACTGCAGGCGCATCTCGTGGATAGCTTAGACAAAGACCGCTTCAACAAGCTGCCGCGCCTGTCGGGCAAGCGTCTTGAGATTCTTGAAAACGTCAATTCAAGGGGCTGGGTGCCGGACATCTCCAATGTACGCGCTGAATCCATTCTGGTTTGCGGCACTCATGAACAAGCCGCCAAGGTCAATGGCGCGGTGAAAACAAAAATTCTGGGCCATCTCAGTCCGAGCAAATTGGCGGCGGGTGATCGGATTGACTTCCACAACCGCACGCCGATCTTGTCGTCCGAGCCTGATGCATTCAATCAAAGTACTATTCGCTGGGTCAGCTCCGGAGAGATCGGTCTTGTCGACTTTGTTGAGGAGCGTATTGAAACTCACTTTGTTGAGCTGCGTGGACGCAAAGAGCCAATACACCTTCACTTCCAGCGAGCCCGTTGCCGGCTGCCAGGCTTGGGAGAAGTGGAGTTCCGCTACTTGGTAGATTACTTTGAAGCTGATCGGCCTGACATCACCGCAGACCAGTCCCTGGCGCTCCAAGTACTTGCTCGGCAACTTGCCAAGCCAGATCTTGAAGTGCACAAGCAGCGACTACCGAATAAGACTGATCCCAGCTATAAGCAGGCAAGGGCCGAATATGAC
>NZ_JBFULH010001308.1:0-730 GCF_056400445.1 Pseudomonas sp. P5_B2
ATTGCCCAGTGACGAGGCCTCCAACCACTACACTGCGGGTGGCGGTCGCGCTTACTGGTTTGATGCGGGGCCCGGTGTGTCAGCCGATACTGGAACAGTCGTTATTGCTCAGGACAACAGCTATCTGTGGTTGAACAAAGGAATTTTGGTAGACATGCTGGCCTCCCCTCAAGCGCCAACCCTTTCCCTCGATCTGATAGACGAGCACTCGCTGCAGTCGCTGTTTTCCAATGACGTAGCGTCTATTCCGTTATCCAAACGCCCCGCGCTGTATGAACTTACATTCGGTGACGAGCGTGTGTATATAGCTTATCCCGTGAAGTGGACCGGGATGTTTGCCCTTTTGTCTTTACCGACCAGCACGTACTATCTGGTTTGGCTCATTTTGTTCACTGGATTGCTTATTGCGAGTCTGATCATTCTTGTTACGCTCTGGCGCCTGACGAGCTTGATATACGAGTACCGTTTCTCGCTGCTGGCTAAATTGCGCAAGGCACTAAAAAAAAATCAACTCAAAGTCCACTATCAGCCCATCGTCGATATCCAGACCGGGCGTTGGAAAGGTGCCGAGGCGCTCCTGCGGTGGACCCATGATGGCAAGGCCGTCACTCCTCATGTTTTTATTCCTTTGGCGGAAAAAGGAAGGATAATCCGTCAATTGACACGTTGGGTGTGCAAGCAGGTTGTCGAAGACGAAAGGACTTATTTGTGGGCATGGAATGACCTGTAC
>NZ_JBFULH010001309.1:0-729 GCF_056400445.1 Pseudomonas sp. P5_B2
GATCGATGGTGCGCAAATAAACCATGTTCGCAGGCATTGGCCCGGCACTGGCCATGCCAGGCACGACAAAGCCCAGCAGCATAATCAACAGCCGTCTGGCGATGTTTGTAACGCTCATACAATTCAAACGAATGCTTAACACACTTTCACCGGCGTTGCGTTGAGGAGAGGTCATTGGCTTTTGGGTCGATCCCGGCACACCGAACCTGATAATGGTGGTTCTATGCAAATAAGGCAATTTGCTGGCCCCGCTGGCGCAAAGTTATCGCCAAAATCACTTTATTTTCAGGTGGTTAGGCGGAATGGAATTGCGCAATGTAGCGGTCACGATGATCTCGTTCGCCCTGGCGGGCATGGCTGGCGCGGTACACGCCAAGGAGTTGAAACCCAATGACCGCTATATGTGCGACTGGGGTGCGGGGACGGCGGCCCGCGCCCAGGAGCTCAAGTTGTCCGGGGTATCGCTGTATGCCGCTCGCCAGAAGATACACACCTACAAGTTCAACAAACCGTGGATGCACATGATGGCCATGGGCATCACCGAGCAGACCTATGACAGCCCGTCGCGATTCAAGCCCGCTGCCGTGCGGCAGAGTTTTTATGAGGAGTGTGTGCGGTACAAATTGGCGCGTAAGTAACGGTGCTCACACGCTGTGGCGAGGGGGCTTGCCCCCGTTGGACAGCGCAGCTATCCCATTTTTTTGGGGCCGCTTCGCAGCCCAACGGGGG
>NZ_JBFULH010001310.1:0-728 GCF_056400445.1 Pseudomonas sp. P5_B2
TTACTCACCTCGTACAATTTTTCACCGATGAACTCTCCAGCTTGGCTACCACCGTCTCCCATTTGCGCGGCGAGCAGGCCGCTTACAACCAGCATGCAAACGACACCTCCTGCTCCAACGGTTCCCACTCCAATTGCGGCACATGTCATTGGCGCGAGAGTTGGCGCCAGTCGGCCCGCTATAGCTCCGCCTAGGACGTTTCCAGACAGTTTCGACCCCTCTACAAATTTCGCCTGACGACATTCTTCCTCGCGACCGGTGCGGCACGTTTCGTAAATCTTCGTCGCCGCAGAGCCCGCTCCCAACCCAATCGCCACATAGCCGCCTGCCTTCATATATTTTGAAGCTCTCGCCACACCGTCGATATTTGTTGCGTAGCCAGGCAATTGATTCGGTGCTCCAGCCTTGTTCCAGTTGTGCACGATCCTTCGCGTGGACAAGCCTAGTGCTCGTTTCAGTTTGGGATGATCTGATAGTCCCGTAGCTTTACGAACCAAAGGTTCGAAACCAGCATCCAGTTTTTTCATCAGTCTTTTGCGTTTCGCAAAAAAGTCCGGGGATTCAGGTGGCCATATTGGCGGTGCTGTTCCACGTGTAATCGCTCAAGTTCTATCAGTGTGTTTTTAAGCGTGTCCATATGCTGACCCACCATGAAGGATGCAACTCCCAACGCTCCGGAAGAGACACCCAAAAAAGGTTCAATTACTTCATGGTGCTCAACCATGAAC
>NZ_JBFULH010001311.1:0-727 GCF_056400445.1 Pseudomonas sp. P5_B2
GGATTGGACTATCTACTTGAGGCCGCAAAAAAGACTCAATTGCCCGTAGTGATTCTGGGCGGAGGGCACCTTGAGTTAGAGCTTAAAGCTCAGGCGAATCAATTGGGTCTATCCGATGTACATTTTCTGGGGGGGTTGCCTGACGATGACAAAGCCGCTCTGTTGACACTGTGCTATGCGTTCGTTTTTCCTTCGCACCTTAGATCTGAGTCTTTCGGTATTTCGTTGCTAGAAGGTGCGATGTATGGGAAGCCGATGATTTCTTGTGAGATAGGCTCCGGCACGACCTACATCAACATCGCAGGAGAAACCGGTTTGGTCGTTCCTCCTCGCGACTCTGTGGCCTTGGCGGCGGCAATGAATCACCTCTGGAATCAACCAGCGGTTGCTGCTTCGATGGGGGAGGCGGCTGCACGGCGTTTCGAAAAATTGTTTTCAGCTGATTCGATGGCGGAAGCTTACGCAGAAATTTATCGGTCCCTGCTTTGAAGTATTTGTTGGTCTGACTGCAGTATCTGCATCAAATCATCTATGTCGGAAACGTCTCTGCGGACTGGCAGAACATAGATGTTCTATGTATTCCCAAGGGTCACCGATGAGATCTAAAACATTCCTGGTTACCGGTGGTAGTGGTTTTCTAGGCTGCGCATTGATTAAACGATTGGTGCAGTTGCCTGACTGTTCTGTTGTGGCACCGCTCCGAGCCGCGTCAGCTGTGCTCCCGACC
>NZ_JBFULH010001312.1:0-725 GCF_056400445.1 Pseudomonas sp. P5_B2
CCCTTGAGCAAAGACTTTGGCGGCGGCTTCCTCGGCAGATATCGCTGCGCCGAAGATCTCTTTGCCTGTTGAAACGGGCAACATGCCACACACACCATCAAGCCCGAAGCCACGAATATGCATCAGGTCGTCTTCAGGTATTACGCGGCTTTGGCCCTTGACGGTGTACTTGTATTCCAGTCGGCCGGAATCGAGCCGCTTGACGGTCATGTACTGAGGTAGCAGCGGGTCAAGCGCAACAATCCGGCTGCCCACTCGTTTTTTTTCAACGAATGCATTTCCGCGCAAACAGATGCTCGCAACGACCATGAGCATGAATCTGCCCGGCGTCATCTCCGCATTAGGCCGCTTGGTCAAAATGTCGTACAGCGGGTGATTTGTTGCAGCGACTCGCCCACCATCTGCCCGGCGTTCGTACAGCCTGAGGGGGAGCGTCGAAACTGTCTCGGACAGAAGGCGAACGCACGACCAGACAGCGGACAACTGAAGGGCCTTGTCTACAGTAACGACCTGGCCGCTGGCTGATGTTCCAAACCACTCCTGCCAAAACGAATCGTTATTCAGCCCAACCGGCACGCCTAGCCAATTCTGGAGGGCAGATCGAACCCGCCCGGGTTTCTTATCGCGCGCCATTAAATGCCTACCATGATTGGGTTTTCGTAGAAGCCGCTGGTATCTGGCTCTGTTGCATTTATCAGAACCCTGCCGATGGCCAAGATCAGCGC
>NZ_JBFULH010001313.1:0-722 GCF_056400445.1 Pseudomonas sp. P5_B2
GTGTCGATCAAGGGCCAGACCCCGCCCTTGGCGGACACTGAAGTGACACCGGACGGCACTTGGGAGGCGAAAGTGACGATCGGTGCGGCGGGCCCTGTGAACCTGGTGGCGGAGTTATGGCAAAAAACCTACGCCAGTGAACCGGTTGAGTTCAACGTCACGGTAGTACCGGATATTCCGGTATTCGATACCCCCCTCGACGGCGAAGACCTGGGCAGATGGTTGACCGTTTCCGGCTATGGCTATGAAGGCGACACCCTGCGTATCTATCGGCGCGCTACAGATACACATTTGGCCGATACGATTGTGGCAGCCGCGGGCACCTGGTCAGCGAAAATACTGCACGGAATGAGTGCCGGGCAGGGTATCGGCGTGCAGGCACGAGCCAATTCGCAAGAGTTTTCAGACTTCACCCCTACCCGGCTTTTTCGCTTGCTCACACCTGCCCCGCAAATCATCGAACCGCAGGCGGGCGACTGGGTTGGAATCCGGCCACTGTTCAGCGGTCTGGCCACGCCCGGGGCGACCATCACCGTTGCCCAATGGTTCAACACTGAAGCGCTGTTGGCACCACTGACCCAAGCGAATGAACTTGGAGTATGGGCGGTAATGGGCAACAAGGATCTACCTGTAGGCGCGGCGCGGGTGGTGGTGCGTGAGACTGTGGACGGCAAGCCCTCGGAGTGGTTCGAGAGCGGGCGCTTTATGGTGGAGCGCAAGAC
>NZ_JBFULH010001314.1:0-719 GCF_056400445.1 Pseudomonas sp. P5_B2
GATTTCACGACTGCTTCGCAGCCGAACGCAGCCTCGCAGGCTCGGCAGCTGCTACAACGTGTGATTTGGATTAAGGGCAGACATGCCGGGTTTGGAGACATCGCGCACGCTGGCAGCGACAATTTTTTTTGTCACTACAATGAAGTGAAATCGAAAAAAGCACCGCATCAACGTGTTGTGCTTTGGTCAATGAAACTGCGCCAAACGGATATTTTGCAGCGAGGTAGGACGCATGCCAAACACCGAAATACAGAAGCGGGCGCGAATAACCAGAACGATCCGCGTGGCGACATCGGGCCAGGAGGCGGAACGAACCATGATGTTTGCCGCGCTCGGTTGCAACCTCGCCTGGGGGCTTGCGGACGCGGTGATGTATCTACTGCGTGCATTGATCGATCGCACGTGCAAAAGCACGTTATACGAGAAGCTCGCCGGGGCGGACGCGGCCACCGGCCAGGCGCTTGTGGCAGGTGCACTGCCGTCGCACCTGGCGGCAGCCGCCAAGCCTGAGACCCTGGAATTGTTACGCAGCCGTCTGGTCGAGTATCCGGCCACGTCGGTAAATTCGCGGCTTGGCTGGAATGATTTCAAGGGTGCACTGGGTGTTTTTCTGTTGGTAGTGGCGATCGTCGCGCTCGGCGGATGACGAACAAAAGCGGACTCGGTATTTCTGCGGCTTCCTCTAAGCCATTACGCACTATACGCCAAGGGGTTACAGG
>NZ_JBFULH010001315.1:0-717 GCF_056400445.1 Pseudomonas sp. P5_B2
GCCGCCATCGTCGGAACGCYGCCCGGAGCCGGCTCGCTCCCACAGTGGATCGCGTTGCCGACTGCACTGGGCTAAGGTATTTGCAAAGCCCTGACACATCGAGCCTCCATGCCTTTCCTCGCCCGTACCCACCCTCGCCTGTCTTCAGCCACCGTCCTGGGTATTGCGACAGGTATTCTGGTTCCTGCCGATACAGTCGTCGGAAAAATCCTCATCGGCTGGAATGCCGGGGTCTGGACTTATCTGATCCTGATGCTGTGGCTCACCACACGGGCCAAGGCGCCAGACGTGAAGCGCATCGCCGAGATCGAAGACGAAAACGCCGGGCTGGTCCTGTTTATGGTGTGTATCGCAGCGCTTGCCAGCCTGGCCACCATTACCTATGAACTGGCTGGCAACACAGACCTGGATAACACGCGCAAGTGGCTGCATTACGGCTTTACCGCGCTAAGCGTCATCGGTTCGTGGCTGCTGATCGGGGTGATTTTCAGCGTGCACTACGCCCGTTTGTTTTACACATGGGACGGCAAAGACTTGGCGCTACACTTTGCCGAGGGGCTGGATAACCCTGATTACTGGGACTTCCTGTACTTTTCCTTCACCATTGGCGTGGCGGTGCAGACCTCGGATGTCAGCGTGACGACGCCGCAGATGCGCAAGATTGTGCTGGCGCAGTCGCTGATCGGCTTTGTGTTCAATACAGCGATACTCGGGTTT
>NZ_JBFULH010001316.1:0-717 GCF_056400445.1 Pseudomonas sp. P5_B2
ATGTAGTTTTAACCGTGCCGATTTCTTCAATCTGCCCCTCAACCTCGCCAACACGCACTTGCTGCCCAACCTGATATAGCTCACGCACATAGATTCCCGCAAGAATCTGACCGGCAATTTCCCGGCTTCCCAAACCCATGGCCAGTGCAACTGCCAGACCAACGGTAATCAAAACAATAACAATTACATGGTTCAGAAGGTCAGTCTTGACCTCCAACTGGCTGATCGCAACCGAAATGCTGATGATAATCACCAGCCCCTGAGCAATTCGTCCCAATCCTGAAGCGTAGTCCAGTCCTACGCCTTCTGCCGCCCCGCGTACCAATCCATTGGCCAGTTGCGCCAGCAAAACACCCACCAGCAGCACCAGCGCCGCGCCGAATACTTTCGGCAAATACAGCGCCAACATGTCTAGCGTAGCTGAAACTCGCTCAAGTCCAAGGGATTCTGCGGCAGAAACCAGAAAAATTAGCAGAACGAACCAATAAACAATTTTACCAATCAGGGTCGAGATCGGTACTTGAAGCCCGGCGCGAGACAACAATTTGGTCAGCCCGGTACCGCCCATCAAGCGATCGAGCCCCAGCTTGGCCAGCRGCTTGGACAACAAAGTGTCCAAAAGTTTTGCCACGACGAAACCCAACAGCAGCACAACCAGTGCGCCGAACAAGTTCGGAATGAAATTCGCAACCTTGGTCCACAACGCAGTCATTGCAG
>NZ_JBFULH010001317.1:0-716 GCF_056400445.1 Pseudomonas sp. P5_B2
ATGGTTGGGACATCAAGTCGCTGATGAGTTATGTCGGGTGGAAAGACATCAAGTCAGCGCTGAGGTACGTGGACGCTGGCTCCTCTTTTGGCGGACTTGCGATGAGACCACCAGCGCCCAAAATGGATCTCCTTTGAAGTCGTCTTACAAGATTGGTTTGGCACAAGCGTCTAGGTCAGACTACCTGCCATTTCCGTCCGATTCCGCCCAGTTGTGAGTGCGTATTTGCTACTTCTGGCTGAACTCCCATCGACCTTAGCTCGAATCCTTTCGCCAAGACCTGCGGCTAGACGTCGCAGGGTTTAACCGCCACAGTTTTCTAGGCTATTCCACCATGGATACAAGAATGCTCACCGTTCGAGAGGTTTACCAGATACTCCGTGATGCTTCTGTCGCTTCACGCTCAATGCGCCGAATCACCACGACCAGTTGGGACGAGATCTACTGCGGATTGATGACCGTCGACTTCGATGGCTGGGTCATCACATTCTTCAACGACTGTGGAACCCTAGACTACTGTGATAGCTGCTTCAGCCCCGAAGGCCGGAAGTACGACTTCAGCTCAAGAGATGCAGTTGATCCTGTAGAGCTTTTGGCCCCTGAAGAGCATCGCCAACTCGAGGAAATGCTCCGCCGCATCTCATGACACCCTTTAAGTTCTGCTGCACCGCGCACTCTTCGTGCAATCGCCCGCCAATATTCGGCTGGATAAAAGC
>NZ_JBFULH010001318.1:0-716 GCF_056400445.1 Pseudomonas sp. P5_B2
CCTGAGCACATGCCATTTACCGGATGAGTTTCGTATCAGGCACGCCCGAATTTCTGCGATGACCGGTATTGAACCGTGAGCGTTGAATCGCGTCCAACTGATGAAACGTATCAGGGGATGACGGCGATGGAAACGCGTGCAGTGGTCAGGTTTTTTGCAGGTTACTTGTCGGTCACTCTAGCGATTGCGTGGGGTGTAGCCGAGGCGTCACCCTGGATCGCCTCTCATATCCTGATGAAATGGATGCTCTAGCACAGCACTGATCCGCGACTGGAAACCAGTGCGCTTTCGAAAATTTCAGAATTCAGCCGCTCGCATTCTGCATTCGCCTCAATTCGTGTCGCATAGCAAATTTTCAGCCTGCACTTGCCGTCATTGTCGTAGATATCGAAATCTATCGGGGCCGTCGTGCAGTAGAAACGTGCCCCACTGCGGGTTGATCCGGTTTCCTTTGGAATCGAGGGGACAACAACGAATCTCGCCATTTGGTCTTTCCCTGTAGTGACACATGTCAGTGTGCTTAAGGAATAGCGGCTACTAGCCACTAGATCAAGTGAGCATCTTGAATTTCCGATGAGCAGTTAGCTGCGACCAAAACGCATTCAGATTCACCGACGTTATTGATACTCAATCAGGCGGTTTCGACGCGTTGAATGACTGGCAAGATGTTTGAGGCAAGCGTGTAGGTCGGCTATGAGCGGAACGGGGATGGGAAG
>NZ_JBFULH010001319.1:0-714 GCF_056400445.1 Pseudomonas sp. P5_B2
TCTGGATTGTCAATGATTTTTTGCAAAAAATCATTGACAATCCAGACCGAGCTTTTTTGGAACGTGCTATTTCAGAGGCCCAATTTGACATCCCGTTTGAATTGACTGCTGGATTAAGTGCACTTGGCGCGAGGTTGATTAATGGCGGCCTTGGCATTGTCGAACTTAGTTTCGAAGCGCCATTAACATCCCTTCAGGGAAATGGCGTTGTATCCGGTGGCACATTGATGACCATGCTCGACTATGCCATGGCTTTTGCAGTGCTCAGCACGCTGCCCTGTGGGCAAACCTGTGCCACTACCAGCATTACGGTGAATATGCAGGCGGCTGCGATGCCATCGTTGTTGAAAGCAAAGGCAACAGTTGAACGTGTGGGTCGTCAAGTTGCGTTCGCCAGGGCTGAACTTCATGACCCTCAGCGCGAAGTGCTGATCGCCAGTTCGTCAGCAACATTTGTGGTTATGCCGGTGCGTCGCCTAAAGGCGGTATGAGTCAAAAAATTTAATTAATAACGAAACTAAACGAACCGTATTTGAGGCTGTATGATGAATAACATTACCGATGTGGCCTATAAGCCAGTACGGAGAATTGTCACTGGTCATAACGAAGCTGGTGAGTCGGTTTTCACCAGTGACGCCAATACTCCTAATGTTCTGGCGCAAGCTGGTAAGCCGGTCGCACAGGTCGTTTGGGCAACGGGTGCCGGGCGTGCAG
>NZ_JBFULH010001320.1:0-712 GCF_056400445.1 Pseudomonas sp. P5_B2
AAATTRGATAGATGCGCGACGCATGATCGGTGAAACGCTACTTGCCTCAGATAACTCTGCTGCCGTCGACAGCAGCGACGGCAGAAGCTCCTTCATCCTTTCGTGAGTAAGCCGTGACATCGGTCCTGCAATAATGAGAACAGCGCCAACTTCCCCATTGCCTGTAGTCACCGTCGTCGCCAGGGAACTCATTGCTGGCAAGAACATATCTTGCGTCGTGGCATAGCCGTTCTTGCGTGCGAGTTCAATCAGCGGAAGAAGGGTTTTGAAGGTAGTGGGTGCGCTGGGACCAAAGTTGGCCGGAAGGCCAAATCCTTGCCCGGAGACAAGTCGCRTGATTTCTTCGTCGCTCTTTCCGGCCAGCCAGCTTATACCCGCGGCACTGCACGACAGGGTGACCGGGCGGCCCATCTCTGGGTCATAGCGTAACCCTCCCCGTGCGCCCTGGGCCTTCGCGACATAGACCAGTTGCTCACCATCAACGACCGCCAGGCGTACCAACTCTCCAGATATTACCGCCAGCCGTTCAAGGATCGGCTGAGCAATATCGACCACTCCGCCGGCGCTCAAGAAGCGCAGTCCCAAGGATGGCAACTTCATGGTCAAGGTGAATTCACCTCGTCTTTCGTCCTTGCGGACGTAGCCCTGCTCGATCAAATCCGCGAGCAACCGGTGTATGGCCGTGATAGGCAACTCGAGACCAGCCGTGCGT
>NZ_JBFULH010001321.1:0-710 GCF_056400445.1 Pseudomonas sp. P5_B2
GCTTTGCGCTAGGTTCAATGTCCCGTGATACATCGGGGCATCCCAAGGAAGAACGAACCATGACTAAAAAGGCTGTTATCGTTTTCAGCGGTGGACAGGACTCCACCACTTGTTTGATCCATGCGTTACCGCTCTACGATGAAATCCACTGCATTACGTTCGACTATGGCCAGCGCCACCGCGCGGAAATCGAGGTGGCGCAGCAACTGTCGAAAGAGCTTGGCGTGACGGTGCACAAGGTTCTGGACACGACGTTGTTGAATGAACTGGCTATCAGTAGTTTGACGCGCGATAACATTCCAGTACCTCGTGTGAATAGCTCAGGAGAAAGCCTGCCAAGTACTTTTGTGCCCGGTAGAAATATTCTGTTTTTAACCTTGGCCTCTATTTATGCCTATCAAGTTCGCGCCGAGGCTATCATCACAGGTGTTTGCGAGACGGATTTCTCTGGCTACCCGGATTGCCGCGATGAGTTTGTCAGGGCTCTGCATAAAGCCATTGAGCTGGGTATGGACTACCAGCTGCGGATTGAAACGCCGCTCATGTGGCTGAACAAAGCAGAAACATGGGCTCTTGCCGAGCAGCATGGGAAGCTTGAATTGGTTCAGCGTCAGACACTGACTTGCTACAACGGAATAATTGGAACTGGATGCGCGAATTGCGACGCGTGCAATCTTCGAGCGAAAGGRCTGAATGAGTTTATGGAGAAC
>NZ_JBFULH010001322.1:0-708 GCF_056400445.1 Pseudomonas sp. P5_B2
GCCAATGCGCGACCTTGGCACGGTCTACACCACACACTGCATGGGTCAAAGCAGCTAACAAAATCCCTGCGCCACTGGCCGGATCAATCACTCGACTCTCATGAGTGAGTTTGGAGGAGGCAAGCTGTGCGAGCCTAGAGGCAAGACGGAAGTCTGTATGATAGGCCCCGGTACTCTTTCGATCCTGTTCGTGCAGGGCTTCCCGAGCTAGAGCGCTCAGGGCCAAAGCAGGATGTATGGGGGAGCATTCAATAGCAGCGGCGACTGGAGCGGCAAGTTCCATCAACGTGACTGCTGTCATCTTGCTTTGAATGCCAAAGATTTCATGAAACCCTTCTAGATCAAACCCTCCAAAACGAGCCGACGCTGCCTCTAACACCTGAAGACGAAGCTCAAAGCTACCAAGGCCATGGCCACCAACAGCCTTAGTCAAAGCTGCTTCTGCTGGCGATAGGAACTCAACCTCAAGCGGACGCGGCGCACTCATGCATAGCTCTCCACAGGGATTTGCTTGAAGGTTTTATTGCGAGTTTTGGCAAGCCCTATATCTGGCCGCTCCGCCACAATCAAAAATTCGTTCACATCAGACGCCGTTCTACTTGCCACTTTATTGGGACGATAACGGCCAATGGCACCCAAGGGATGCATTGTGAACTTACCGGTCATGGAAAGCTCCTGCTTCATATCCTGCATGGAGATGTGCCCTTC
>NZ_JBFULH010001323.1:0-705 GCF_056400445.1 Pseudomonas sp. P5_B2
ATATTAAAGACGGCAATCATCCTCTTTAATGAACGTGGCGTGCACACCGTCGGAATTGACCGAATTATTGCTGAAAGCGGTGTATCGAAAAGAACCTTCTATAATTACTTCCCTTCAAAGGCTGATCTGATTGCTGCCTATTTAGATTTTTGGCATTGGCTCCGTTTTACGAACTTGAACAAGTTCGCCGCGCGAGTTAATGGTGATCCAAAAGCCGAACTCTTGGCGATTTTTGATTTCCTTGAATATTGGTTTTCAGAACAAGATTTCAGAGGCTGCGCATTCGCCCGCGGCCTGAATGACTTTAATGATGACGCATCGAAAATTTTACGCGCCAAAGTCAGCGTGCATTTCGATGAATGGGCTAACTTCATTATGGCGCGCTTGTCACTGTTCGTGGAACCCGAAAAGGCAGAAATTATTCTCCCACAGTTTCTAAGCCTTATTACCGGAACTACCGTTGTTGCCCACGCCTCAGGCAATGTAAAAATCGCGCAACTAAACAAGCAGATAGCTGAAATATTATTAACTGCCAGAGCAGGCTAATTTTCCGAGCTGTACCGATCCTCGGCAGCTTCTTGATCCCGCTTTTTCTTATCTTACCGCTTTGCGTTGCAGTACTTTACCAATAACTCGCCAGTAAATGGCCAACCAATTGCCGGACTCCCACGCTCCACTGCCGAAGACATCGACAAGGCCCTGGAC
>NZ_JBFULH010001324.1:0-705 GCF_056400445.1 Pseudomonas sp. P5_B2
ACCTGGAACAGTGGCGAGACTTGAATGCCCGGGCCGAGCAATCGCACAAAAACTCGCCTGCCGTGAACGTCGCCCATGAAGTTGACGATCCGCAGGCCTGAGAAGCCCCGGACGAACGCGAAAGTGCCGCCCTACGCGCCACCTGACTGACCTGGCGCAAGGCAAGTGGAAAAACACCGACAACGAAGAATCTAGCGCAAAAGAAACTGCAAAAACTTCTGGAAGACCGTCTATGCTCATTGGCACACATCGCGCTGACGCTTGAGCCAGAGCGGTCTGTTGTCATTTATTACCAAGGAATGTATTGCCTATGAAACTCCACGCACTGACCAAAGCCATCACCCTCGCAACCTTGCTGTCTGCCGTTAGCCTTGGCGCCATGGCTGAGGAGATTCCGCTGTCTGCTGACGTGGTAGCGGATCAAATCACCGCGACAGTTGTTTCGGTCGACGCCGCGAAACATCAAGTCGTCCTGAAAGGGCCTGAAGGCAAAGAGACTGCTATCCAGCTGACTGACGAGGCGAAAAACCTCGACAAATTGAAAGCCGGCGATGAGGTCGACATTCAAGTGGCTCACRCCGTCGTATTCGCCCTCGACACCGACGTCAGCAAGGGCCTGCCAGGCGCCGCCGAACGCACGGGCGAAGCTCGCGCGGCTCCCGGTAGCAGCAAACCGGGCGGCGAAGCTTACCGTCAGGTCCAGGT
>NZ_JBFULH010001325.1:0-704 GCF_056400445.1 Pseudomonas sp. P5_B2
AGCCTGCTCGCGAAGGGGCCATGTCAGCCGACATCCACTTCGCTGTTACACCGCTTTCGCGAGCAGGCTCGCTCCCACAGGGTTATCAGTGAAACTCAGGTGTCCGGGGTTTGTTCGGCCAGCGCCACGGCGCGGAACATCGCGCGGCGCTTGTTCAGGGTTTCTTCCCATTCCAGCGCCGGCACCGAGTCGGCAACAATGCCGCCACCGGCCTGCACATGCAGTTCGCCGTTCTTGATCACCGCCGTGCGGATTGCAATCGCGGTGTCCATGTTGCCGTTCCAGGCAAAGTAACCGACCGCACCGCCATAGACGCCACGTTTCACCGGTTCCAGTTCATCGATGATTTCCATCGCGCGAATCTTCGGTGCACCCGACAAGGTTCCCGCCGGCAGAATCGCCCGCAGTGCGTCCATCGCGGTCAGCCCGGCCTTCAATTGCCCGGTGACATTGGACACGATGTGCATCACGTTGGAATAACGCTCGATGACCATCTTCTCGGTGAGTTTCACCGAGCCGATTTCCGAGACCCGACCGGTGTCGTTACGACCCAGGTCGATCAGCATCAAGTGCTCGGCGATTTCCTTGTCGTCGGACAGCAGATCTTTTTCCAGTGCCAGGTCGGCTTCTTCGTTGGCGCCGCGTGGACGGGTGCCGGCAATCGGGCGCACGGTGATCAAATTGTCTTCGACCCGTACCAGCAC
>NZ_JBFULH010001326.1:0-704 GCF_056400445.1 Pseudomonas sp. P5_B2
ACTTTGAACAGCTTGATTGCGCAACTTCTTGCGCATCATGGCATTGAGGCAACATGAGGCAGTGGGCAAAAAAATGGGCACGCCAACGAGGTTGGGTGCCCATTTTTTATGAGCGGCGGTTCAGCTGACTCGGCTGTGTTTCCTGGCGAGAATCGCCGCCATTTCCGGCTCATCCAAGTCGTCCAGCGCTCGTTCTACCAACAGATGCACACCATCGGCCATGCGGCTGAGCGCCAAGGCTACGGAGCGGTGTGGGCCGTCCACATTGTCGGCGAGGTCGGCGGCGATGGCGCTGATGGACCGTGAGTCTTCCGAGGCGTTGGCGAGCAGTGCATCTGTGTTGATATCCGGGCAGACGCTGAAGAGCTGGCCGTTGCGTTTCGGTGGTTTTGATTTGGCGGGCGGGAAGTGGTGGTCGAGGGCGCGCTCGGCGGCGTCGTTGAGTTTGYTTGAATCGGGGCTTTCGTAGGGGGAGACCGGATCGGTGTCCGGTGGGTTGGGTGTGACCTTGAACATGTCTTAGCTCTCTCTGAATGAGGCTGCGACCAGTCCGCTACTAAACGTAATGGAGGCAGCTGTACGCAGGTTAGTAGACCGACGAGCTAAGAAATCGGCGCGCCCGAGGGCGCCCTACGCACAGCTACCATCAAGCGCAGGGTTGAGACCCTGTGTAGTGGTCTAATGAAACCGGACACCCATTTAGG
>NZ_JBFULH010001327.1:0-704 GCF_056400445.1 Pseudomonas sp. P5_B2
CTCTTTAAACCTCGCAACCCAAAACAATCTAACTAGCGGCCGAACACACAAACTTAACAAGTTATTATTGATCAAACAATATCACCCGCATTTACCCCTCAGGGGAAGTTGTCGCATTTTAAATAAACGGCATGCATTAACTTAGTTATAGCAGATCGATAAAGTCCTCTTCCTCCATCTCATCCAATGCGTCCTGCAACGCCTGACGGTTTCTCTCGACATCTCGTTGGCGAATGGTGAATTCGCGTATCCTGATATCCAATTGTGCCTTCGAGTGGCCCACGCTCCAAAAACCAGTATCCCAGTCAAGTTTAAGAAGACGTACATGGCTAATAAATATCCCCACAGAACCATCCGGGTTAAGGTCTGCGGGCAAAATCTCAAGCTCACCAGACTCTCTCACTCTTGCAGCGAAAGAGCCTTGCAATACATTGTCGTTCCCAAGCATGCTTAAAGCGTCTGCAAGCGTTGCAGCTTTACTACGCCCGACTTTACTGGACATGACATCCAGATATGCCTCCGTGACGCGTCCGGAAAATTGTTTGTCGACCACTTCCACCAGCGGCTGATCCAGCCCCCAGCCGATAGACCAGAGCACACCTGAGTAATATTCGAACCAGTTCGCAGCATGTTTGACGCTATCGTATTTTTTTATCGCCTGGGCTTTGGCATATCTAACACTGTTTTTAATGAACTGTTTATCC
>NZ_JBFULH010001328.1:0-703 GCF_056400445.1 Pseudomonas sp. P5_B2
GACTTGTACTGACGCAGGCCTGGACGGCTAACGCGCTTCACTTCTTCGATGACCGGACGGCCTTCGAAGTACTTCAGCTCGATGGACAGCAGTGGTTTGATTTCGCTGCTGATCTGATAACCCGCAATGTAACCTTCGTCCTTCAGGACTTTGGCAACAGCTACCTTCAAAGTAGAAGATGGCATGCTTACGACGGACTTTTCAGCCATCTGGGCATTACGGATTCGAGTTAGCATGTCCGCTAACGGGTCCTGCATACTCATGGGCTAGACGCTCCTAATACAAAAAAATTAGCCTTGCGGCTACTACTTGTCGCCGAGCTCATCCATGCGGAAAAAGCACGGGCTCAGGCGAGCCGGGTATTCTAGACACACCCCACAAATGAATCAAGCCCCAAAAGGGGCTTGATTCAAGTTCAAGGTCACCGGCGGTCAGGATCTTGCGATCCCGAGCACCGAGACTTTGATAGTGCTTACCAGCTGGCTTTAACCAGACCAGGTACGTCACCACGCATTGCAGCTTCACGCAGTTTGTTACGGCCGAGGCCGAACTTGCGGTAAACGCCGTGTGGACGACCGGTCAGGCGGCAGCGGTTACGCATGCGCGAGGCGCTTGCGTCACGTGGCTGCTTCTGCAGAGCTACTGTAGCTTCCCAACGCGCTTCTGGACTTGCGTTCAGATCAACGATGATAGCTTTCAGTGC
>NZ_JBFULH010001329.1:0-703 GCF_056400445.1 Pseudomonas sp. P5_B2
GTCTGGAAGCGCGACAGTTTGGCCAGGGAGGCCGGCAGATAACCGGCCCGGGCCAGCGCGAAGAACTGTCGTGAGTAACCGAGAATGATCCCGTGGAAACTGGCCACCAAGCCGAACAGGCCGATCCACACCAGCATGTGCAGCCACCCGGAGTTTTCACCGACCACGGTTTTCATCGCTTGCGGCAGTGGATCGTTGATGTTTGACAGGGTGCGCCAGTCGCCCACGCCCCCGGCAAAGAACATCACGCCCATGGCCAGCAACACCAGGGTCAGAATGCCGCTGATGTACGCCTTGGGAATCGTCCGTTTCGGGTCCTTGGCTTCTTCGGCGGCCATGGCGGCACCTTCGATGGCGAGGAAGAACCAGATGGCGAACGGAATGGCCGCGAACATCCCGGCAATCGCCGGGGCGCCAAATACATCGGAGCCGGCCCAGCCATTCAGCGCGAAGTTGCTGAAGCTGAACGCCGGGGCAACCACGCCCATGAACACCAGAAGTTCGGCCACGGCCAGTACGCAAACCACCAATTCGAATGTCGCTGCGAGTTTCACCCCGAGAATGTTCAAGCCCATGAACACAATGTAGGCACCGACCGCCGCATGTTTGGGATCGAGCGCGGGAAACTGCACATTCAGATAAGCGCCAATCGCCAACGCAATCGCTGGCGGCGCGAAGACGAATTCGATCAGCGTCGCCAGCC
>NZ_JBFULH010001330.1:0-702 GCF_056400445.1 Pseudomonas sp. P5_B2
GATTACTGAGGGCTCGGGTCAAAGGTAAAAAACATAAAGCAGCTGTACTACTCATCACAATCACTCTTAGACAGTAAAACCCAGGGGCTTCGCACCTGAACTTCGAAATCAGATTTTATTTAAAGAAAGAACTTTTCGCACTAGAACCCAATAACATCAGTATTAACGCAAAAAACAAACAACCTTCATTTACAACAAATAAAAATCAACTACTACAAACACCAACATTTAAGCAGGCCTCACGAAGCTGAGTAAGTAAACCTACTATAGGTAGCCGTTGCAACGGCTCGCCATCAAAGACCACCCGACTTTGATCGGCCTCTGACTTGCATCTTTCAGAAATCCGAAAAAGAAGAAAACATATAGCACCAACCTTGTCTAATTTTACTTCAAACTCAGAAATGCGTTTCTCCCACTGCAGAATCGCTTCTGTAGTCAGCCCGTGTAATTCTGCGGCATATAAAAACCTCTCATTAACTATAGCTAGAGCGGCGCGTTCAGTTTCAACTCTGCAAAAAAAAGAGCCAAAACGGTCAACTGAATTAGTATTCACGGGCAACCTCAATAGTTTTTTCAGTCCACTTGCAAGCCAACTCAAGTTCACCTATTAATCTTTCGGTAGTTATATAAGGTGCTGGCAATCCCCGCTGTGATGCATGTCGAGCCGAAATAAGCACTTCGTAGAAGTCTTCGCTACATGGT
>NZ_JBFULH010001331.1:0-700 GCF_056400445.1 Pseudomonas sp. P5_B2
GGGTCATCCTGAACTAGAACCCCTTGGCTTAAACCCCATTTTTCGGGCACAATGCACGCCGCTTTTGCCTGGCGCAGTTGCACCGGGCCATTCATTGGACACCGAGGGCTTTACTGCATGTCGAAAGAAGACAGCTTCGAAATGGAAGGCACTGTCGTCGACACCCTGCCCAACACCATGTTTCGTGTGGAGTTGGAAAATGGGCACGTCGTAACCGCGCATATCTCCGGCAAGATGCGCAAGAACTACATCCGTATTCTTACCGGTGACAAAGTGCGCGTCGAGCTGACGCCCTATGACTTGAGCAAAGGGCGCATCACTTACCGCGCTCGCTAATCAAGTCAATACAAAACGCCCGGCTCTGCCGGGCGTTTTTGTTTGTCTGGGATTTGAGGGGTTCTGGGTTCTTGGGCTCTTGGGCTCTTGGGTGCATATCCATTGCTGCGGTAACGGCTGAATATAGTTTCGCTCTTACAGCGAGTCCCTTTTTCAAACGCCAAAAAGGAACCAAAAGGCTTTGCCCCGGCGTACGGCACTTCGCTAAAGCTCAGTGTTCCCTCGCTACGGTATCCATCAGGTGACATCGCCTACGGTCTGCTTCGCTACGACCTCCTCTCGATGTGTTCGGCTCCGCCGAACGGCGCTACGCACCTAATCCCCTGATGAACACCTACGCTCGGCCTGCCGAAGGGGCGAAAGA
>NZ_JBFULH010001332.1:0-699 GCF_056400445.1 Pseudomonas sp. P5_B2
GTCAGACATCGTCCGCGCTTTCATGTCCATCAGCAGCGAGTCCTCATCAGCGCTCAATTCAACACTGGCTGTGCCGTCACCGCCATCGACCGCTGGCTGGGGATCTTCCACGTAATCCCAATCCTCACCTTGGTTCCAAGGCCCACGAGTGCTGCCTTCGCCTTGAGAAAGGTTGAAGTACACATTTGTGAATTCAGGCATACCGGGCAGCTTGCCTTGGGGAAAGTTCGGCTGGATCGAGTGCAAGGCTTTTTCGAAGGACAGCTGATGCGCGATTTCGCGGGTCATCAGAAACCCCAGCGCTTCTTTCACGCCGGGATCATCAGTGACATTCATCAGGCGCTCATAAACGATCTTGGCGCGGGCCTCGGCTGCGATGTTGGAGCGCATATCTGCTGTGGGCTCACCGATGGTATCTACATAAGCGGCCGACCAAGGCACACCTGCAGAGTTGGTCAGTGGCGCACCGGCGCCGTACAACAGCGCGGTGATATGTGAATCGTTGCCGGCGCCATTAATGGCGCGATACAACTCGCCCTCTTCTTCCACCCCTTCTGCCAGGCGACCCTTCGCGCCTTTGTTGAGCATCACAATGATTGAACCGACGATCTCGAGGTGACTGAGCTCTTCGGTGGCAATGTCCATCAGCAGATCCTTTCTGCCAGGATCATCTTCTGCGAGTGCTTGGGTGAAGTAACG
>NZ_JBFULH010001333.1:0-698 GCF_056400445.1 Pseudomonas sp. P5_B2
GGCAGCGCTACCGCGAAGATATCGAGTCGGCGCTGCTGCGCGACGGTACCTCCCGTCCGGATGCAAGGCAGATGGGCGCTCTTGCCGAGAGTTCACAAAGTTTGCTCGACGATGTCGATCAGCTGATGGTATCACTGATAAAGGAGATGCACCGCGAACAGGAAGACGAGCTAAATATCGCTGATCTGTTGTTGGTGGTGGACATATTGTTCCTGGGCGGGATGTGGTTGATTGTCCGGCTAAGCTTCGTTCGTCCGGTGCTGAGGCTCGCGCAGGGCAGTCGCGAACTGGCAAACGGCAACTATCAAGTCCATATCGAACACCGGCCCAATGATGAGGTGGGGCAGTTGGTGGATGCCTTTAATGACTCCGCGCGGCGGATCGGCACCCTGATTGGTAACCTCGAGCAGGAACACATGAACCTCATGCGTGCTGAATCGATGTTTCGCGGCGTGGCTGAAACTTCAGCAGTCGGCGTCTACATAATCCAGGATCATAAATTCGTGTTTGCGAATACACGACTAGCTCAGATGTTCGGCGTTGAGCAACATAGGCTCCTTGAATCGCTCGGTGTGTTCGACCTGGTGGCGGAAGGTGATCACGATCTGCTCGAAGCCAATGTGCCAAAACGCTTGCACCCAGATGGCAGGATCGAGGGCCTGGCCAGCGAATACCAAGCGCGTAGGAAAGATGGATCG
>NZ_JBFULH010001334.1:0-697 GCF_056400445.1 Pseudomonas sp. P5_B2
CTTGTATAGCGTACGACTAACCCTACACCAGGCATTGCTGACGTGATTCGCTCGGTCAACGTGAAGAGCGGAGCGGGTGCGACGTCAAGATTGATACCGATGTGAAACTCAGCAGGGCTGATCATTGGCGTAACATTGCTCATCGCACTCACTGCAGTGCAGACTGAATCCAGAGCAAGGGTAAGCATATGTGCCGCGCGTATTGCCTTGGCCGTGGGCTCCATCTTCCGCCCAATGTACTCAAACAAGGGGTCGTCGAGCAGTGTGCGTAAGCGCTTCAGCGCTGCATTGAYAGCCGGTTGTTTTAGCGACAGCTTCTTTGCAGTTCCAGCCATACTGCGCTCTTGAAAGAGCGTCTCAAAAATGATTAACAAATTAAAATCAATACCGTCCAGATTGCTACGATTCATTGGTTACGGCCGCTTTAATTTTTTAGTCATTGTCCAGCCTCGCCTTATGGCCTAGGTAGCCACCATGATGGCGAATGCCATATTCGTGGCGCGTGATTCCTTTTTCTTCCATCAGCGTTAGAGTAATAGCGTCACTAATCGCGCTCATGACCGCGATGCTCGCGCTTGGAGTCAGGCCTAAGTAACAAGGCTCTTCTATAATTCCCATATCGAGAACCAGATCAGCGTTGTCCCTGAGCTCACTTTCTGGATGAGAGGTGATAGCGATGACTTTCCCGGAAGTAAGG
>NZ_JBFULH010001335.1:0-694 GCF_056400445.1 Pseudomonas sp. P5_B2
GATCAGTCGTCCGGATCATCCACCGCTGACTTTCCAGTGTTTGACATCGTCTGCAAACATCATTTGCTTCATCTCATGTGCAATGCCATATGCCAAAGACTCATGTGCAGCGATAACTTTTTCTTCGGCTGAAAGACAATGAAAAATATCGAGCCTGGTCTCTGCGTCAGCCGTTTCAAGGGTGTAAATTTGCACGTAACGCGCGAGGTCGTTGTCGAGGCTCGACAGGTATTCACGCAGGCGCTGATGGTCGACTGATTTTTGGCTGAAATACCAATTCATGGGGTGAATCAGGAAGCGTGAGTGGGGCGAGGTGATACGGCGGTTTGCCGCCAAAAACATAATGATACCCATTGATTCGATGTTGCCCGCGTTGATCGCGCATAGTGGTACCGGCAATGACTTCAGGAACGTGTAGAGCGTGAAGCCAAAGTTAGTACTCCCCCCGCAGGTAGACAGGTTGAGGAGCAAGGAGGTGGCGCCTTGTTCGATGGCTTCAAGGCAACAGTCCCGGAAGCGCTCAGTCGTTCCTTGATCGATTTGGCAATGAAAATGCACGATGTGTTCAGTCATCGGTTGATGTCCCGAGAGTGRTGCTGGCGGTCTTCTACGAATTAGTAAGTCTAGTAAATATCGGTCATGTCATCTGAGATCTGACGTAAATTCCCCTCGCCAAGACGCACATGCCGTCCAT
>NZ_JBFULH010001336.1:0-694 GCF_056400445.1 Pseudomonas sp. P5_B2
GCCACCGAGTGCAGGTTGCCCATGCCGTAATCGATAACCGCGACCGTCTGCATTACAGAACGCCCTTGGTCGATGGCATCTGACCGGCCATGCGATCATCGAGCTCTACGGCCATGCGCAGTGCACGGCCGAAGGCCTTGAACACGGTTTCGATCTGGTGGTGGGTGTTGGTGCCACGCAGGTTGTCGATGTGCAGGCTGACGAGCGCATGGTTGACGAAGCCCTGGAAGAATTCCTGGAACAGGTCAACGTCGAAACCGCCAACGGTGGCACGGGTGTAGGGAACATGCATCTGCAGGCCAGGACGGCCGGAGAAGTCGATCACTACGCGCGACAGCGCTTCATCGAGTGGCACATAGGCGTGGCCGTAGCGACGGATGCCTTTCTTGTCGCCGATGGCTTTGGCAAAAGCCTGACCCAGGGTGATACCGACGTCTTCCACAGTGTGGTGGTCGTCGATATGCAGGTCGCCCTTGCTGACAATATCCAGGTCGATCAGCCCGTGACGGGCGATCTGGTCCAGCATGTGCTCAAGAAAAGGAACACCGATATCAAATCGGGCCTTTCCGGTGCCATCCAGGTTGATCGAGGCTTTGATCTGGGTTTCCAGAGTGTCGCGCTCGACTGACGCCATACGTTCGGCCATCACCAGCTCCGCAAAATCATTGGGCGAAAAAGGCAGCCATTATAGGGG
>NZ_JBFULH010001337.1:0-693 GCF_056400445.1 Pseudomonas sp. P5_B2
GGCTTAGCCCGTCTTTTCGACACCTCTGCGATGTCTTATGAGCGAGAGGCGCAACGGATATCGAAACAGATCCACACAATTGCACCGATACCTACTTTTAAGCGCTCCAACGGGAAATAGGTGCTCTCATGTCCGAACCATCCGCACCTGTTAGAGCATTGTGGCATTCCGGTTTCGACTCAAAAAAAATTGGCGGGTGGATGAGCATCATTTTTTGGTCAACCCTCATTGGGGTCACCATCTTACTGCTCATCAGCGGGTACAGCGCCTTCACCGGGGCAAACCGGGTAAACCTGCACTACGCATTGCTGGGCGGCCTTTCTGGCTTTGGCGCGACTGCGCTCGGTGCAATCGTAGCGATAGTATTGCGTGACATTACTGCACGCACGCAAGACACCATGCTTGGGTTTGCTGCCGGCATGATGCTCGCCGCGAGTTCCTTCTCACTCATTCTCCCAGGCATCGAATCCGCTCAGTCTATTTGCGATAACAAGGTATTGGCTGCGTGTGTCGTGGTGTTGGGGTTGGGATTAGGCGTGGCACTGATGATCGGTCTGGAACGGTTCGTGCCCCATGAGCATCTGGAGAGTGGGCGCAAAGGTCCTGAAGCCCAGCGATTCAATCGAGTATGGCTTTTTGTCCTGGCCATAACGTTACATAACTTGCCGGAGGGCATGGCTATCGGTGTCAGCT
>NZ_JBFULH010001338.1:0-689 GCF_056400445.1 Pseudomonas sp. P5_B2
GAGGTCGGCACGGCAGTTGATCATGCGCTTTTCGTCGACAGCGACGCGGGCGGAGGCGCCTTCGAGTTCGGCGAGGCCTTCGGCGACGTCGAGGGTGTCCAGGGCAGCTTTGGCACGGGCGATTGCGGCAGAGTCGTTCGCGGTAACGGCGCGAGCTTCTTGAGCGGCGACACCACCAGCGGTGTCGAGTCGGTCCATGTTGGCTTCGCTCGCGTGGCCGGCGTTAGCGCCTTTTACCACGGCTTCGCCGCTGTCTTCTTTGTCGAATTCGTCCCAGCTCAGCATGACGTGTCGTCTCCTGCGTGAGGGCCAGATGCCCGTGTGATGGTTGTTCACACGGTCGCTCTGACCGCGTTGGATCTTAAGGAATCGTTTTTTGCAGCCAAGGCAGGCAATAAAACAGAATTTTGTACGGGGTTCCGAGAGCCACTGATGGGCGCAACCAGCGTTAAACGCTACTGCGGGGCTCCAGACTGGCGTTTCATCCCTGTAAGGGGATATTGCAGGCCCGTTAAGGCGGCATTATAGGGAAATTTTCACCGGCGTGGTGCGGCGAATCGGCTCATGGAACGGCCGGAAGGGCGGGTTTTTCGGGCAAACCGAGGTAATACAGGGCTTTGGCCGGTGCAGATTTTTTTTCGTAAATTTTGACGCTGAAACATTTCTGCTCAAAAAATAGCCAAAAACAC
>NZ_JBFULH010001339.1:0-689 GCF_056400445.1 Pseudomonas sp. P5_B2
ATCTAATAGATGGGCGTATGTCGTGTCCCTGCTTGGGCGCGTAGACTGTTTGCGTGGAGAAACACCTGCTCGTGATGCGCTGGAGCCTTCTTTCCGGACTTCAATGATGGTTACTTCACTGACGTCCGAAGCTAACTTGAGTATGGATTGGACCGCAAGAATTGCATCGTCCGGGTGAATGTTGAAGAACTCACGCCTTTTCTGTCGAAGTGGCAGGAGCTTTGTATGCACCAGTGATTCAAACTTCCGGCAGTCGTTCACCGCGATCTGATGGGTTACCTCCCAAAGAAAATCACCCGTCGAACTCTGATTTATTTCTGCACAGCGAACAGCTGGATCTCTAGCGGTTCTACCGATCTTGCACACCGGAAGATCGATGTCTTTGACCCCGAGGACATATACATACCCTCTCTCTGCGTCAGAATAGTTTTCCATAATGGTTTGCCTAGAGTTGTAGAGGAAATAGCTCCTTTCGTCACCGATTGGAATGGTTCGCAGCCGGCATTTGCTACCTGGTACCTGACGTGAAGGTCACCTGCCTCGAAAAATACCAATTTATCACGCGGAGTCGCGATACCTACAGGCCGAATGGCTGCTTTAGGGCCGGGACTTGATCAACCGGGCTTCGCCGTTCTCTGCCGATCATGKTTACGAAGCGTGCGGGTCAGATTGAATGTAGACGTGTGGGC
>NZ_JBFULH010001340.1:0-689 GCF_056400445.1 Pseudomonas sp. P5_B2
ACGGTACAACGCGCTAACGAGAGCTACTTCCATGGCATGCATTGGGACACGCTCAAGGGCATTAGCCTCCTTGGTCAGCCACATTGCCTTATGCAGGCACGCCTAGAAAACTATCCATTCATGGCCCGCCAAACAGCGCTTCTGCGCAGAACGGTGACCCAAAATGGCTAAGCCGTGTGTGTCTGAGTTTGCATTGAGAGCCTTGCTAGACGAACTCCGGGATACCGCCGCAATGCGTTCAAAGGTGGCGATTCAGCAGCCAGCCAGCAGTTGCTCCGGGGTGGCCCGTACCCGAGAGGATTTGTACGCAATGCCCGGCGATGATACCGCCGCCATTAGATGCGGCGATCAATACCAGTTACTGGCAATCGAGGGGATGATTCCGGCGTTCGTTGAACAGGCGCCCTGGTTCGCGGGATGGTCGGCCGTTATGGCCAATGTGAGCGATATCACCGCGATGGGAGGACGTGCCACCGCTATCGTCAATGCGTACTGGCACCATGACGAAAAAGCCGCCAATCAAGTCATGACTGGTGTCCATGCCGCCTGCGCGGCATATGGTTTGATCCTGGCGGGCGGGCACACCAGCCAAGCGCCTGGCAACCCGGCCGCGTTGGCAGTTGCGGTGACAGGCTGGGCTCGTACCTTGCTTTCTACCTTGCATGTTGCGCCGGGACAGGTCATTGCAA
>NZ_JBFULH010001341.1:0-689 GCF_056400445.1 Pseudomonas sp. P5_B2
CGGTAATTGGCACCCTGGCAGACGAATTGCTGGTTACGGGTCACCGGCGACAGCAGTTTCACTTCGCCCTCCGCAAGCTCCTGGCCTTTCAGTTGAGCGAGGTCGTCGATACTGTTCTGGCGAATGAAGTCACCGGTGGTTTCAAAAACACCTGGGATTACTGTGATACGGCCCTGGCGAAGCACGCCCCAGTGGATACCGTTCTGAAATTCAAAGCGGACTACGTGTACAGCAGACATTGAAGGTACTCCTGGAGCAGCGTTTGTCCTGCGCTCGGTGGCGCAAGAACTGTGGTGTTGTTCTGAAGGTGGGCTGACAAGGGTGTAGACCAACGAGCCGCCGGCGATCAAAGCGCCGGCTTTAAGCACGTCCCGTCGGCCATACTGGGTTGAGTTGTCCGACATGGCGTATCTATCCAAACATACGCATAAGGGTTACCAACTTTCGAATTGTCAGGTCCGGACTACGTCGCAAGTTGCGAATCAACACAAGCAGCTTGGTTAAGCTCAGCTTGGGTTTTGTAAAACTCTTAGGCATGAGCGGTCCCCACTGGGCCATTGCCTCGGGGCTTACCGGATGAATGCCCGTAGGCCGAGTGGCCGTAAAAATATCCCCGTCGCAGTAATGCTCGTGTTTATCGCCCCATGGGTCTTGCCAATAATCGAAGATCTGACTGCCCAGAATGTGTC
>NZ_JBFULH010001342.1:0-688 GCF_056400445.1 Pseudomonas sp. P5_B2
CTATATAACATTGAAGCTCGAGATCACA
This sequence comes from Pseudomonas sp. P5_B2, assembly GCF_056400445.1. Classification (NCBI taxonomy): domain Bacteria; kingdom Pseudomonadati; phylum Pseudomonadota; class Gammaproteobacteria; order Pseudomonadales; family Pseudomonadaceae; genus Pseudomonas; species Pseudomonas sp. P5_B2. Next base: position 29 of record NZ_JBFULH010001342.1, read on the forward strand.
CGTTAGCCTCGTATCAGCAATTTACTTTTGATCTAGTAAAGTCCACCCTTGAGCAGGCGTTAAAATCCCAAGGCGAATACGAAAAAGCAGATCCCGATCTGATTATTATTGAGTTCGGTCCAGCGGAAGAGGCGACATTCACCTCTGTGGTTGCCAGTGAAAAGGTTTTTTATCCTGCAGCAAGGGGAGATACTCCGTCCGGTATGTACCCACGGTATCGCCTGGAATCCGGACACCCGTCACTGAAAGCTATCAATATCGGGCATTTGGCTCAGTGGGCTCGGACGTTGCGTCCGGGTGAAAAGTACATCGACATGTTGCGTTCTGTTTATCTCGAACCCTCCGAGCCCGGGTATGCGTTCCGACGCGGTGTTCATCAAGAACGTCAGCTGGCGGAGATGACCCGGGCTGTGTTGTCAGAATACTTTCAGCAGCGAATCAGCAATGAACAACTCAATGGACTTCTGAGTTCCATTGCCAGCCTCAGAAGTCCGCAAAGCCGTCCACCGTTGGGCGATTATGCCGCGATGGAAAACAGTGTTTATCAGTTGTATCTGGGGCATCGTCGTCCTGTCGAGGGCGTTTATGTATTCCGGGTCATGAAGGGGGTAACAAACGAGGACTGGCTGTATACCCCGCAAGCACCGGACGGTTTATGGT
>NZ_JBFULH010001343.1:0-688 GCF_056400445.1 Pseudomonas sp. P5_B2
GTCAAGCAGTTGTACCCGACCGCCAAAATGGTGATCGGGCCGGTCATTGACGAAGGCTTCTATTACGACATCGCCTTCGAGCGTCCTTTTACTCCGGACGACTTGGCCGCCATCGAACAGCGCATGCAGCAGCTGATCGAAAAAGATTATGACGTGATCAAGAAGGTCACTCCGCGCGCCGAAGTGATCGAAGTGTTCAAGGCCCGTGGCGAAGACTACAAACTGCGTCTGGTCGAGGACATGCCGAACGAGCAGGCCATGGGCCTGTACTATCACGAAGAATATGTCGACATGTGCCGCGGCCCGCACGTGCCGAACACGCGTYTCCTGAAGTCCTTCAAACTGACCAAGTTGTCCGGCGCCTACTGGCGTGGCGATGCCAAAAACGAGCAATTGCAGCGCGTTTACGGCACCGCATGGGCGGACAAGAAGCAGCTGGCGGCTTACATCCAGCGCATCGAAGAAGCTGAGAAGCGCGATCACCGCAAAATCGGCAAACGCCTGGGCCTTTTTCACACCCAGGAAGAGTCGCCGGGCATGGTGTTCTGGCACCCGAACGGCTGGACCCTGTACCAAGTACTCGAGCAGTACATGCGCAAAGTTCAGCGCGACAACGGTTACCTGGAGATCAAGACTCCACAAGTCGTTGACCGCAGCCTGTGGGAGAAATCCGGGCACTGGGCCAACT
>NZ_JBFULH010001344.1:0-688 GCF_056400445.1 Pseudomonas sp. P5_B2
GCTTGTTAGTGATCAGCGCCATCTCCACGCCCTGCTTGTGCAGCCACTTCAAGGTGTCGCGCACGCCAGGGTAAACCACGGTCAACTCATGGCTTGCGCCATAAGCCTGCATGAAAATTTCCAGCGCGCGCTCAGCCTCACCGTTGTCGACGGCCGAGTGCTCGATACCACCCGCCAGCGCACGACGCACCAATACCGGCGCGCCGTTACCGACCCATTCACGTACCGACTCGATGCCGGCAGGCTGGCGACCCAGCTTGAGCAGCATGTTATCCACGGCCGCTGCGAGGTCCGGGAGCGAATCGATCAGCGTGCCATCCAGATCGAACATCACCAGCCGCGGCAGACGCCCCGGGAACAACTGCTCAAAACCACTCATGGGCGAGCCAGTGCCAGTTCGGCGCGCATCTTCTCGATCACTTCCTGATAGTTCGGCGCATTGAAAATTGCCGAGCCCGCGACGAAGGTGTCAGCGCCAGCCGCAGCGATTTCACGAATGTTGTTCACGTTTACGCCGCCGTCGATTTCAAGGCGGATGTCACGCCCGGATGCATCGATCAACGCACGCGCCTGGCGCAGCTTGTCGAGGGTGCCGGGGATGAACTTCTGCCCGCCAAAGCCCGGGTTGACGCTCATCAGCAAGATCATGTCGACCTTGTCCATCACGTATTCGAGCACGCTCAATGGG
>NZ_JBFULH010001345.1:0-688 GCF_056400445.1 Pseudomonas sp. P5_B2
GTGCTGCAGCCATGAATTTCCAGTTCTTTGGGGCGCCGCATGTGGCAATGCTTTTCGTGCCAGTCATGGGAGACACTGTGAGGGCAGCCGCAGACGTGGGCATGTACGCCCAGACATTCCTTCYCTCGTTGACTGCGCACGGCCTTGGCGGCATCCCCCAAACCTCCCTTGGCTTCTATGCCGACACCGTAAGGGAAGTGCTTGGTATTCCAGAGAACTACAAGATGCTTTTCGGCATGTCCTTTGGACATCCTGACTTGACCGCGACCGAGAATATGAGCCGCTTGGGCCGCGACTCTATCGACCAGAACGTTACTATCCATAGCTGAAAAACTATCCCGATCGCGCACATAGATGGCAGCCTAAAGCGGGGTTGGAGCAGATGGCTTGGCAAGTGGGGATGTGCTCAACCTCAAGCCACGTGCAGACGACGTGGTCGTGCAGAGCAAACTTCCGTATCAGAGCCCTGCAAAGGGGACGACTGACAGCGCGAGCCATTTCAGCCCGCAGCTATAGTCGGTAACTGCAACGTCACAGCTGCGCCTGCCCATAGCTGCCCGGGGCCCCTCCTTGAACTGAGCGATAAAGCGCCACTTGACGGTTTTAAGTTTGCGACGCCACCTCATGAACTGTCCCATCCTAGAGAACCAGAATGCGGAGCTTTTCACTAATGCGCGCTGTTCGGGAA
>NZ_JBFULH010001346.1:0-687 GCF_056400445.1 Pseudomonas sp. P5_B2
GTTTTATCGATCCATCGATTGAAAAAATCTTTTTTACCCGCCGGTCGATTGTCGATATAAGGGGCGCCAAAGGCAGTCTTAGCCTGGAGTTAACCTTATGAGCACTGGCAAAGAGCAATTGGACGTAGAAGACGACTTCACACCCGTTGAGGCCGATGACGCTGAACCGGTGGTTGAAGTGGCAAAGACCAACCTGAGCAAACGCCGCACCATCGACAATCTGCTGGAGGAGCGCCGACTGCAAAAGCAATTGGCCGATTACGATTTTGACCTTTAACACCTAAAAGCCTCCCGAAACGGAGGCTTTTTACTAAGTGCCGTTCGCTGATGAGTGTCGCCTTATCAACCGTTAGTGGCACTTAAACCAGCCCGTTGCGTTGAGCCAGCTCGATCAGATCGACCAGGGAACGAGCATTGAGCTTCAACAACAGGCGAGTTTTGTAAGTACTGACGGTTTTATTGCTGAGGAACATTCCATCGGCAATCTCCTTATTGGTCTTTCCTCTGGCCAGTTGTTGTAACACCATCATTTCACGCCCGGACAGACGATCCACCATATCGGCTTCACTGGCATTGCCAAGACTGGACCGTACGGTATGCAAGGCTTGATTCGGAAAGTAACTGTAACCGGACAGAACGGCTTTTATGGCACTGAGCAATTCTGTGAGATCCTGCTGTTTGCAAACA
>NZ_JBFULH010001347.1:0-685 GCF_056400445.1 Pseudomonas sp. P5_B2
CAACATGTCGGTGCTGCGTGCCTGCATCGATACCGGCGTGGCCTACCTGGACACCGCCATTCACGAAGAACCGGGCAAAATCTGCGAGACACCACCCTGGTATGGCAACTACGAGTGGAACCACCTCGAAGAGTGCAAAGAAAAGAACATCACCGCCATTCTCGGTGTGGGTTTCGACCCGGGTGTGGTCAACGCCTATGCAGCACTGGCGCAACAACAGTATTTCGACCGCATTGACTCGATCGACATTCTCGACGTCAACGCTGGTTCCCATGGCAAATATTTCGCCACCAATTTCGACCCGGAAATCAATTTCCGCGAGTTCACCGGACAGGTTTGGAGCTGGCAGAACAGCCAGTGGACCAGCAACACCATGTTCGAAGTCAAACGCACTGACGACCTGCCGGTCGTCGGGGCGCAGAACCTGTACCTGACCGGCCACGATGAAGTGCACTCCCTGTCGAAGAACCTCGACGTGCCCAACGTGCGTTTCTGGATGAGCTTTGGCGAGCACTACATCAATGTGTTCACGGTGCTCCGCAACCTTGGCCTGCTCTCCGAGCAACCGGTCAAGACCGCCGAAGGGCTGGAAGTCGTGCCGCTCAAAGTGGTCAAGGCCGTGCTTCCTGATCCGAGCTCGCTGGCCCCAGGCTACACCGGCAAAACCTGCATCGGTGATCTGGTC
>NZ_JBFULH010001348.1:0-684 GCF_056400445.1 Pseudomonas sp. P5_B2
TTAGCGAAGAGAGGCCCAAAGCCGCCGTTACGAACGCTTGGAAGGTTATTGCCCAAATATCCCCTGATCTATCTGCGGCGCTGTTGAGCTCTAGTCGCACTGGAATGCAGGGGCTAATCTCGCGGGCACCGCGCTATCTGCGTCTATATGCGTTGGCAAAATGGTCGGATAGTTTCGACCTACCACCAGTCCGGACATGGCTACCACTTCTCACCGTCATTACGCACCCTAATGGACTTTTCAGCCAAGAAAACGCCCTACTCGTGCTTGCGCGAGCAATTGGTCGGGACGAGTCAATCAAGGGATTTGACCCTGAGCAACTGACACCGCTAAACGTCGAGGTGCAGAGCAAAGATTGGTCTCAGCTCAATAACCCAAGAGACGCTCACCTTGAAGCTCGTGCAGTCATCAATGTGAAGACTACGGACGGCACTTATGACACGCCATCTTGGTGCCGTCCGAAAGATGCTTGGATGTACGCATTTGGTAGGTTGCTTCGTGCAGCAGCTACGGGCGAACCAGATTTTACCGCTCGTCATTGGCTAGCCCGTGAGGACTCTGGTTGGTATTCCGGGCTTCGCAGTACTTGGCAGAAAAGGCGCATGGGTATGCTTCATACCGCCGAAGGTTTAGGCGGCACCACTGCGGCAATAACCCCATGGTTTTCGAACCTGCTGCTTCATC
>NZ_JBFULH010001349.1:0-682 GCF_056400445.1 Pseudomonas sp. P5_B2
CTCTCACAGGGGCTTGATTTCGACCAGAACGCCGCCAGCGCCTTTGGTTACTCATTGACCAGCCACTATGTTCAGGCTACGCCATTTCCGCATATCGTTATCGATAACTTCTTGCATGAAGACCTGATTGCAAGTATATGCTCGCACTTTCCAGTCGAGCCAACCCAAAACGAAATGATCTACGAGCGTGGCTATAAAGGTCAACTAAAACGTCAAATCAGTCCCAATGAATGCCCCCCTTTTCTCAAGACTGTGTTTAACGCTTTTAACTCGGCGCCCATGTTGCAGTTTCTTGAAAAGCTCACGGGCATCGAAGGTTTGATACCCGATCCCTACTTTAGCGGTGGTGGGCTGCATGAAACGAAGAGTGGTGGTTTCCTTGGGGTGCACTCAGACTTCAGACTCAACAAAAAGCTTAATATTGAACGTAGACTGAATGTCATAATTTATCTGAATGAAAACTGGCAAGAGGAATACGGCGGTAACCTGGAACTGTGGGATATCGATATGAAGACCTGCCTTAAAAAAGTTCTGCCCATTTACAATCGGTGCGTCATCTTCAATACAGACAAAGACAGTAATCATGGGCACCCTGAGCCTTTAACGACTCCAGAGCACATTACGCGCAGGTCTATTGCGCTTTATTATTACACCGCCGGAACCATGGCGATCGACCCCGCAC
>NZ_JBFULH010001350.1:0-682 GCF_056400445.1 Pseudomonas sp. P5_B2
CTGGAACAGCAGCTCTTTCACCATGCTCTGACCGTCCAGGGTAGTCACCATGACGTATTCGCCAGGAACCAGGCGGTGGTTCGGCTCGCAAACAGCCACCCAGCCATTGCGGATGGCGGGTGCCATGGAGTCGCCCTTCAGCCTTAGGGCGTAGGCGTCGTCATCTCGCGAGTAGGTTTCAACCCAGCCATCGGACTGATTGACGCCAATCCAATAGCCATCAGGCCCCATCTGAGCAGTTCCCACGATTTCGATCCTTCGAGGAGCGCTGGTGATTGGAGGGCCTTGCTCGACGTTACTGCCGAAAGACGGCTCAGGGGAGCCGGAGCCATCCGACAGCCAGACGGGGTCAACCCCGCATATCTGCGCAAGCTTCACCAGATATCCACTAGTGCGCGTAAGCCCTCTCTCAATCTCCGAGACGGATGCCTGCTTTATGCCGGCCCGCTCTGCAAGTTCGGCCTGTGTTAGTCCGGCGTTTTTGCGCGCCTGTTTCAGTCTGTCTTTAAGTTCCATGCGCGTGACGATAAAGGGCAGCCTTTCAAGTTGCAAAAAGGTGTTCCTTTGATCTACCATAAAGGCATCMCTTTATATGGGCGGAGAATCATGAATAATTCCTTTGAAAAGCTGGTTGAGCATTTCGGCTCGCAAACAGCTACAGCCACAGCCCTAGGTGTGAAGC
>NZ_JBFULH010001351.1:0-682 GCF_056400445.1 Pseudomonas sp. P5_B2
ATGCCGACCCGTATTCCCAACCTGCTGGTCAACGGCTCCAGCGGTATCGCCGTGGGTATGGCGACCAACATTCCGCCGCACAACCTCGGTGAAGTCATCGACGGTTGCCTGGCCCTCATCGACAACCCTGAGTTGACCATCGATGAGCTGATGCAATACATCCCTGGTCCGGACTTCCCGACCGCCGCGATCATCAACGGTCGTGCCGGCATCATCGAAGCCTACCGTACCGGTCGCGGGCGCATTTACATGCGTGCCCGCTCGACAATCGAAGACATCGACAAGGTCGGTGGTCGTCAGCAGATCGTCATTACCGAACTCCCTTACCAGCTCAACAAGGCCCGTCTGATCGAGAAGATCGCCGAGCTGGTTAAAGAGAAGAAGCTTGAAGGCATCACCGAACTGCGCGACGAGTCCGACAAGGACGGTATGCGCGTCGTGATCGAACTGCGTCGCGGCGAAGTGCCTGAGGTGATCCTCAACAACCTCTACGCCCAGACCCAGTTGCAAGCGGTGTTCGGTATCAACATCGTTGCGCTGATCGACGGCCGTCCGCGGATCCTGAACCTCAAGGACCTGCTGGAAGCTTTCGTTCGTCACCGCCGCGAAGTCGTTACCCGCCGTACCGTGTTCGAACTGCGTAAAGCCCGCGAACGTGGTCACATCCTGGAAGGTCAAGCGG
>NZ_JBFULH010001352.1:0-681 GCF_056400445.1 Pseudomonas sp. P5_B2
CTCTGTAGCGAAGCGGCGCAAGTCGATATCGCGACCACCATCTCGTCCGGTTACATAGTGGTTAGTGTTGTCACGCACACCTTCACGCAGGGGATGAACATCAACGCCGATGTCGTAGTAACCCATGTCGGCCAGCCAGTCGACTACATCGCGGCCGCGATGGAAGCGGGCACAACGCGGCGCATCGCCCACTGCCAAAAATACCTTACGGCCGGCCAGGTGCAGGTCTTCAGCAATCTGTGCGCCTGATTGCCCAGAGCCAATAACCAGTACCGCCCCTTCGGGTAGCGCCTGCGGATTGCGGTATTGCTCCGAATGAAGCTGGGTAATTTCAGGCGACAGGCGTTCGGCCAATCGAGGGATGATTGGCGTGTGGTAGCCGCCGCTTGCGACGATCACCTGATCTGCCGTGAATTCGCCAATCGTAGTCGTGAGGAGATAGCCGCCCTCAGGCCGGGCCACCATGCGTTGCACTGCGCAACCTTCCCGTACCGGGGCATTGACCTTGGCAATAAAGCCGTCCAGGTAAGCCAGGATCTGATCCTTCTTCATGAAACCGTGCGGATCATCGCCGGTATAGGGATAACCGGGAAGGTCACATTGCCAGTTTGGTGTCACCAAGCAAAAAGCATCCCAGCGTTGATTACGCCAAGTATGAGTCAGACTGTGCTTTTCCAAGAC
>NZ_JBFULH010001353.1:0-681 GCF_056400445.1 Pseudomonas sp. P5_B2
CATGAAAGTGTCGGCATTATGCCCCAAGGCTTGAAGTCGTGTGCCGTGCCATACCCCTCTAATCCGCTATTTTTTTACCGGCGGTCAGCCATGCCCCCCAGAGAATCGGGCAATTAGTGGCTTAAACTGCTAAAGTGCCGCCCGTTATTACTTTTGAGGATTGTTCCAATGGCGACTAACCGTTCCCAGCGTCTGCGCAAAAAATTGTGCGTCGATGAATTTCAAGAGCTGGGTTTCGAACTGAACCTGGATTTCAAAGAAGATTTGGCTGATGAAGCCATTGATGCTTTCCTCGACGCGTTCCTGAAAGAAGCCATGGAAGCCAACGGTCTGGGCTATGTTGGCGGCGACGACTTCGGTCTGGTTTGCCTGCAGAAGCGTGGCTCGGTATCCGAAGAGCAGCGTGCTGCTGTTGAAGCCTGGCTCAAAGGCCGCAGCGAACTGACAGAAGCAACCGTCAGCCCGCTGATCGACGTCTGGTACCCGGAAAAGCCGATCAATCCGGTCGCTTGATGTCATGGCTTGATGTCATAAAAGAAGCGGCGACCCAAGGGTCGCCGTTTTTTTATGCGCGGATTAAAAGCACGCAGCCTCGTTTCACTCGACAGCTGCTACAGGATGAACGCATTCCATGTCGCAGCTGTGTAGCAGGTGTGTAGCAGCTGTCGAGCGAAGCGAGGC
>NZ_JBFULH010001354.1:0-677 GCF_056400445.1 Pseudomonas sp. P5_B2
AAGTAGCAGTGAGGCCAGCTCAATAGCTTCTTGTGAGGATTCAGTAGTTAAGGCTTCGCATGCGTATTCCGAAACTCCTTTTTCATCTATAAATCCGTGCTCAAACCCATAGAGAAGTTCAGCCCAGTTTAGCCACGGGGTTTTGTTGTGTATGTATTGGCCATCGAGTAATAGTTTTTTCATTAGCATCTACTTAGGCAGCCTGGATGGAGTCTGATTTGGTGTTCCAGTTACTTTCCCATCCGGAATAAATCTCTGATGAGTTAACTCTAGCTTTAAATTTACAATCCATTCATAAATACCACTTTTATTATTCACCACCCCTACCAACTGTGTGAGCGTATTATTTGATCCATCACCGCCCTTTAGTGAAAAGACCCTCCCCTGAGCAGGTATCTGATCAACAACGTAGCTAGGGGCTCTGTGCATTGGATCTTCTTTCAGAGCGCTTCCTACTGGTTGAGCAGCATTTATTTCTTGTGCTGCATAGCCCGCGCGTTGTCTCTCAAAAAGAGCCGCATTATGAGCTGAGTTATCCCTGGGCTCTGGAAGTGTTGGCGTTCCCTCATCAACCCTAACGCCAGTCGTATTATCCGGCGCCCCACACCCAGGAGTGTTCGGTAGCGGGCAGTTCCCGCTCAACCCCAACGGATCAACCCACCCCGTCGGATTCGGCG
>NZ_JBFULH010001355.1:0-675 GCF_056400445.1 Pseudomonas sp. P5_B2
AACTACCTCGCAGCGATGATTAATGAGCTATACCGGCTAATCACCCGTGCAGTTCTTCGACACAGGAGTTTGGCCATGAAACTCAGACATTCACTTACAGCACTACTGGTCAGCGCAACCTTATTCGGCTGCGCCACATCATCAACCCCTAGTGTGACCGTTCCTTTGGTGGCCACGCAGCAGAACGCCGGTCAGATCGGCAATGTAACGTTGTCGAGCTATGACAATAAAACCGGATTAGATTTCTTTATCAGCGGCGCTCCAATGGGTGTCACCCTGCCCTTGCGCCTCTACACCTTCATTTATAAAGGCAGCTGCCAAAAACCCGGACCGGTCGCCTACTCGATGAACGAACAGGACAACACGGAACGCCAGCCCATACGCGGCTGGACGATATCAAGATCCGCACCGGTCCCCATGTCGGTTCTGCTTACCGGTGAATATTCCATCCTCGTGCGCACGGCACCGTCAGATGGCAATGTTGATATCTATTGTGGGGATATCAAGCACGGTGTCACGGTGAAGTAACCACAGCGTTTAGATTCGACGACTACTCCTCAAAGCGCCCCGTGGTATCACGATCGCGCTCGTACCGTCTTGTCAGCGCAAACGCCGGCAACCAGGACTCGCGGCGCACAATCCAGCTTTCATAGGTTGGCTTGAGTTGGTCTGGAG
>NZ_JBFULH010001356.1:0-675 GCF_056400445.1 Pseudomonas sp. P5_B2
GTTGAAAGGACGAGTGATGACGATAGGCAGGCGCTCGTGCCAAAGGTTGGCCATGTACTCCATGGCCAACTTGCTGACGGCATAATCGTTGGCCGGTGCCGGGGAAGTGGTCTCCGACAACAAGCCACCCGAAGCGTTGCCATAGACATTGGCGCTGCTAGCAATCAGCACGCAGTCCAGCGACTTTCCACTGGCCTCAACAGCCTCCAGTAGATTACGCGTTCCTATCAAGTTGACTTGATRGAACGCATCCGCCGCTCCATGCCCGACAAACGCCAATGCTGCGAGATGCACAACAATATCCGGCTGAATTTTTGCCAGCAACGTACGCAAACCTGGGCCATCCGCGAGGTCCACCTGGTGATAATTGCGCTGATCGGAAGGCTGACTGCCTAGCCCGATGACCTCGTAGCCATGAGCCCGAAGTTCGTCCGCCATATAACGACCGGTGAAGCCCTGTATCCCAGTAATCAGTGCACGTTTGCCAGCAATAGCCATCAGAACGAAAATCCTTGTTTATTACGACGCAGATCCGCCTCGACCATCATGCGGCACAGCTCTTCCAGCGAAGTCTTCGGCTCCCAACCCAAAACTTCCTTGGCTTTGGCCGGGTTGCCGATCAGCAACTCAACCTCAGTCGGGCGGTAGAATTTCGGATTGATGGTGACCAGCACT
>NZ_JBFULH010001357.1:0-675 GCF_056400445.1 Pseudomonas sp. P5_B2
GTAGAGAACCGGCCAGGAGCAGTCATTCGCACAGGAGTATTTCAGACCCCAGATTGCGGACGCATCAGCTGCCAACGGATTGGGTGGGTGCGTTTTACAGGTCGCCCCCCACGACTAATCCACAATGAACAACTTCGCCCCGATCGTAGTGAATGACCGATGTCCCTCAGCATTATTGCCCACCTGATAGCTCATGCCTGGCGTCAGTGTGAACTGACGACCATCTTCCAGTTCTGTATGCAACTGACCCTCCAGGCACAACAGGATGTGCCCCCTCCAACACCAGTGATCGGCCAGATATCCAGGGCTGTATTCGACCATCCGCACACGCGCTGAACCAAACTGGCAGGTACGCCAATAGGCTGTGCCTGTCTGACCGGCATGCGCCACCGGCTCTATCGTTGACCAATCGGTGGTACCAAATGGGATTGCAGTGAGATCCATTGTTGCCTCATCGAAATGCAATAAATGCAGACCGTATCATTCGGGCGATGGTGCCGATAGACACAGAAGGCCCGCACTTATGGGATACAGGCGCGGTGAGAGAAACTGCCTTCACMCTGCCACTGGATAACCATTCGGTGCTGCTATCGCGGGTAACTCATTGACCGCTTCACGCTCTGAGCCGGTCGTGACAGGCAGAGAACGGCAAGCGTCTTGCGAAGTCATCTCGAC
>NZ_JBFULH010001358.1:0-675 GCF_056400445.1 Pseudomonas sp. P5_B2
GTGCTGAGGCTTGGATTATGGTCAAGGCTCGCTCGTTGATAATCGCCGAATTTATCAAATTTAAACGAGAAAGATCTGTTGCAAGACATATATATGTACCGCACAAGGCATCAGCTGAATTATTTAAAGTGTGAACAAAGTGGAAGAGATTTTGTCGGCGGGATAGTTGTCACTTCCGTCCATGGAAGTTAACAAGTAGTGATGATGCTTATCAGGAGTGAGTATTGTTCAGAAACTTGCTGAGGAACTGTTTTGTCCGCTCTTCTTTAGGATTGGCAAACAGCGCTTTTGATTCGCCCTGTTCGACGATCACACCCTTGTCGAAAAACACCACGCGATTGGCCACGTCCCGGGCGAAGCCCATTTCGTGGGTGACGATGACCATGGTGCGTTTCTCCTCGGCCAGGCCGCGGATGGTCGCCAGCACTTCACCGACCAGTTCCGGATCGAGCGCCGAGGTTGGCTCATCGAACAGGATCACTTCCGGCTCCATCGCCAGCGCTCGGGCAATCGCCACGCGCTGTTGCTGACCACCGGACAGGCGTCGCGGGTAAGCATCTTCCTTGCCCGCCAGACCCACCTTGGCCATGAGCTTTTTGCCCAGGGCCACGGCTTCGGCACGCGGGATCTTCTTGACGACGATCGGGCCTTCGATGACGTTTTCCAGAGCCGTGC
>NZ_JBFULH010001359.1:0-674 GCF_056400445.1 Pseudomonas sp. P5_B2
ACGCCCTGACCTGCAGACCACACGGTTTTCCAGGCCTTGGCTTCATCGCTGATTGGTTTGAGTTTGGAGCCGAAGTTGACCTCACCCTTGTTTTGCAGGGCTGCCATATCGAAACCTGCTGCTTCCAGGCTTTGACGCATGAAACTCGCCGGTACGCCGGACACTGCTGGAGTATGGACGATGTCCGCCGCCCTGGAAGTCAGCAACATCTCCTTGTAGGCGTCAGGCGCATGACTTTCAGTGGTACCGATAAATCGCGTACCGAAGTAGGCTAAATCCGCACCGAGTAGTTGCGCGGCAAGAATCTCGTGGCCGTGGTTCAGGCAACCGGCCAGCAGTAGGGTTTTGTCGAAGAACTGACGAATTTCTGCGATCAGCGAGAACGGGCTCCAGGTGCCAGCGTGGCCCCCGGCGCCCGCAGCCACGGCAATCAAGCCATCCACGCCCGCTTCCGCGGCTTTTTCCGCGTGTCGGCGAGTCGTCACATCATGGAACACCAGGCCGCCGTAACTGTGCACTGCGTCGACCACTTCCTTCACTGCGCCGAGGCTGGTGATCACAATCGGCACTTTGTGCTCGATACAGATCTCCAGGTCCGCTTGCAGGCGCGGATTGCTGTTGTGAACGATCAGGTTGACCGCATAAGGGGCCGGGTTCTCCAGTGTTGCCAATCC
>NZ_JBFULH010001360.1:0-674 GCF_056400445.1 Pseudomonas sp. P5_B2
TTCCTGGTGCCGGTCGACGCCGTCGGGCCGCTGACGTTGATTGCTGAACTGAACTACTGGCCGTTTTCGCAGAAGCTGGCCGACTACCTGCTCGGCGAGGATAAGTTGCAGGTGGAAATCACCCAGATGGCCAAAGTCACGCAGAGYGTACCCCTGTCGACCAGCTTGTCAGCTGTAGGGCCGGATACCGCGCACTTTTAGAAGTGCAGTGTCGACCTCCAGGCGGGCCCCGATCACTCTCTGCCAGTCAAACGCAATCAATACGCCTACCCAGCGCTCATGCGGTCGCTTTTTACGTAATTCATGACCGAACCGATCTTGCGAATCTGGGGTCTGCCCTCGCCACGTCATAAAGCGTGGCTTGCGAATGTTCTGCAAAGTCAGTTCCTCCCGATATTCACCACGTTCCACTTCTGAGCCGACTAAGGGAAAACTTTAGCCGGGTTGAAGATTTCCCCCCTGCGGATGCTGTTCGTCTCGATACCGGCGCGGCGTCTACTCACATACCTTGCGTAGACAAGAGGCGTGTCGTCGTAGCGGACTGTTTCATTGAGCTCGCGTGGCGTTGTGGTTTGATTTTGCTCCTATAAAAACAGTGCCGAAGCGCACATACAGATATGGAGATGTCAGATGTATGAGGTAAAGCAATCTCGCCGTGGGCTCGGTATTGCCGG
>NZ_JBFULH010001361.1:0-673 GCF_056400445.1 Pseudomonas sp. P5_B2
ACTTCAAGTTTTCGATGAGCTGGACTTGTTCGCTCTCACGGAGAATGCCTTTGGTGGATTCTCCCCATTCCACGGATCCGACTGAAACATCGAGTGCGCTTGATGAGCTAGACACAATCTTCATTCTTAACTCCTGGACGTTTTCGTCACGGTGTTGCGACTACTACTTATTGCAATTCAGCAAAGTGCTGTAAGTAGGGATTTGATTTTTTACTGTCCTGCCGAAGCAAAATGGTCCGAGAACCTCGCTGGGTCTGCGCTCCGATCTTGCGACAGCTGCCTGCGGGCTTTAGAGCTACCCGCATGAGACTGAGAATACGGGGGGAGGGTTGTGGTAACCATTGGCGATATCGACATAATCGGAGTCGATATCGACACTCTTCGCTTTCGCCGGCTAACTGACATCAATGACCTCGTGCGCTGTCGCATGCTGCTCGCGGAACCATTGGATCGGCCACTAAATAGGCTTCCACCCCATGTAGTACAAGGCCCCGCGTCCGGTCAGCAAGGAGGCCGCGTGGGTGCCTAGACTGGTCGACCCGCTGAACGGTCATGATCATTGATTGACAATAGGAGCGCATGCTCCTATCTTAAATTCCACATAGGGGCATATGCTCCTATCGTGAATCGACGAGCATATGCTCTAACCAATTGAGAGGACTACGAACATGAG
>NZ_JBFULH010001362.1:0-672 GCF_056400445.1 Pseudomonas sp. P5_B2
AGCTCTCTGAACGCTCTCGGCTTTCAAGCTTGGCGATCCAAATGCGATAGCTGTACTCCAATACTAGCTGGCAAGGCGGGATTCAGGGGGCACCATCTACCTCAAATGCCAGCTTGACTCCTTACGGCGAGAAAATGAGTAGAATCAAACCGTTACAAGAGCACCTGAAGCTGTATTCAGCTTATTGTCGGGAAAATTTTGTACAGTCTATTACTATAAATTGTCATGTGAGGCGAATTGCTGAAAGATCAAATAACACGGCCATTTTGTAATTTCGCTATCTTTGCTGATACCCCCAGCCTGAAACATTTCCACTAAATTGACACAAGCATCTCGTAAAATGTCAATTTTATGGATAAGTGTACAGTGGCCTTTGTTGCTGAGCGAACGAATTAGAAACTGGCTTCGTATAGCGCGTATGTAAGTTTACGCACATCGTTGGATCCTCACGCGGCATTAGGAAATCATGAATGGTCGATAGATCTTATCGTTCTGACCTCAGGAGAAAAAATGGATATATATCCATCTTCACACAACCTACTGATTTGAATGACGTTTTTATGCTCGACAAGGCTTTAAGGAGCATTGCTTACCGTCCTGAAATGCCTTCTTTCGCGGTTGCACATACGCTACACTCAAGGGACGCAGGGCTGCCCGAGGATTGGATGAGAT
>NZ_JBFULH010001363.1:0-672 GCF_056400445.1 Pseudomonas sp. P5_B2
GCGTGCAGCAGTTCACGGACAGCTTCGGCACCCATGCGGGCATCGAAATCGTCGCCGAACTCTTCCAGCGCTTCGAAGTACTGCTCGTCGTTGAGCAGCTGACCTTTTTCAAGGGTGGTCATGCCTGGATCGATAACGACATAGCTCTCGAAGTAGAGAACGCGTTCGATATCACGCAGGGTCATGTCCATCAGCAAGCCGATACGCGACGGCAGCGATTTCAGGAACCAGATGTGGGCAACTGGCGAGGCCAGTTCGATGTGCGCCATGCGCTCACGACGAACTTTAGCCAGCGCGACTTCAACGCCGCACTTCTCGCAGATCACACCACGGTGCTTCAAGCGCTTGTACTTACCGCACAGGCACTCGTAATCCTTTACCGGGCCAAAGATCTTGGCGCAGAACAGGCCGTCACGCTCAGGTTTGAACGTACGGTAGTTAATGGTTTCCGGCTTTTTAACTTCACCGAACGACCACGAACGGATCATCTCAGGCGATGCCAATCCAATACGGATGGCGTCGAACTCTTCGACTTGACCCTGGTTTTTCAGCAAATTCAGTAGGTCTTTCAAGGCCTTTCCTCCTGGCGGAGCAGAGAGCGGGCAATCCTGCCCCGCTCTCGATTCGCGTCACGTGTTATTCGGTTTCCAGATCGATATCGATGCCGAGCGA
>NZ_JBFULH010001364.1:0-671 GCF_056400445.1 Pseudomonas sp. P5_B2
ATTGTTCCCGAACCAGGACAGAATGCCGAAAGGTGGCTTCGGCAACCTGATCGCACTGCCCTTGCAAAAGAAAGCCCGCGAGCACGGATGCAGCGTCTTCGTGGACGATGAACTGAAACCGTATGCCGATCAATGGGCATTCCTGGCCAGCATCCAGCCTATGGCTGTGGAGGATATCGATCCGGCCATCGTGTGTGCGACCGGTCATGCACACCCTCTGGACGTAACATTTGTCGCGGAGGAAGACCAGCCGGAGCCGTGGAAGACCCCCCGCGAACAAAAGCTATCCTGCCCAATGCCGGCAACGTTGACCGTTACGTTGGCCAACCTGATCTACTTCGAAAAGACCGAGCTACCCCAGGCACTGGCTAATCGATTGATCAGGCTGGCCGCGTTTCAGAATCCAGAGTTTTATAAGGCGCAGGCGATGCGTCTGTCGGTCTGGAACAAGCCCCGTATCATCGGCTGTGCAGAGAACTTCCCCAAGCACATCGCGCTGCCTCGCGGTTGCCTGGATGCCGCGTTGGAGCTTCTGAACGATAACGGTATTGCCCCGATTGTTCAGGATGAGCGTTTTGCCGGAGAGCCGATCAACCCTAACTTCGCCGGTTCGTTGCGGGAGGATCAGGAGGCTGCTGTAGCGGCGATGCTAGAACACGATGCAGGCATCC
>NZ_JBFULH010001365.1:0-671 GCF_056400445.1 Pseudomonas sp. P5_B2
CCCAGTACAGGAAGCCTCGATGGCTATGCCGTCGAGTTTCAGCGACATGGCATTGCGCCCGCTTTTTCTTGAGCTAAGCGAAAGGCTTGCCGATTCAGACTGGAGCCTTAGCGACTGGCGTGAGCATAGCTATCAGGTGGTCATCACATTCTCTAACCGAACAGCCGCTACAAACATTCGAGTCAGACTGTATTACGACAAAAAATTTGCCGTTACCAACGTGGTTTTTATAAACGGCAATAATATTGAACAGAAAACCATTAGAAAGCTCCTGATGAAGCCTTTCAAGCCGCAGAGCGAAAACTTGGCTGAAGCTGTCGAGACACTTCTGGAGCTATTAGCTGCGAATAGCTTCGTGATAATTGAGGGAACGGAGGCCAGTTACCGGGTGCAGTTGACGCTCGCAGTTGATAACGAAGGCATTGAAATCCAAGTTGATGCTAACAAAGACGGAATGGTCACCTCCATACGGGTCTTGAAAGCGTCCACAGAAGGTATCGTGCAACAACTGGAGAAAGCTCTGGCGGTACCGTCATGAGCATTTTTGATGATATTCGGGATCACAAATCGCGTGAGGACCTGGAAGGTGCCTGGCAGGTAGGTTCCATGGCATTGGAGCAAGACTCTGGTAACGCGTTCTTGAAGACTTCGCTGTTTTGGGTCATTTATGC
>NZ_JBFULH010001366.1:0-670 GCF_056400445.1 Pseudomonas sp. P5_B2
GTATAAAGATCAAAGTAGCGGCTTACGGCAATTTCCACGCCACCGATGTAATCAAGGTTTTCTGGGGCAAGGCCCCKGACGTTGATCGCGACCAACCAGTGTTTGAAGGCGTACTGCCAGCCAGCAATGAAGTCATTGTACCTATTCAAGTTTTTATAGATTCTATGGAAGGCAGGAACACACTTGTCTATGTGGTGACTGACCTCGCCGGTAATAAAGGTAAAAAGTCCGCTCCCAGTTCTCGCGAAGTAAAACGTATTGCTGACCCGACAGTTTTTAAGCCGCCGGTGGTGCCATTGGCCAATGGTGAGGACGGCGATGATTTGATTGACCTGGCGGATTGCAAGCAGGGTGTCGACATCATCATCGAGGTACCGACTCCTAATGCCGGTCCGGACACGATTATGGTGTTTTGGGGGGATGAACCGCTTGGTGAGAAGCGAGTGGATGCAAGTATCGACGGCAAGCTGACGTGGGTTAATGTTGACTTTGCGATTATCAAAAAGGTCTATGGCAATACCGACGGCGATGAAGAAACGACCATCAGCTACAAGATGTTCAGAGACACCCGGCTTATAGGTGGCAGTGAAGCCAAAATCACCGTTAATATTTATTACATTGGCCCCGTTAATCCGGGGGAGCCAGACCCTGTCAATGACGCGTTGAATCC
>NZ_JBFULH010001367.1:0-669 GCF_056400445.1 Pseudomonas sp. P5_B2
CGACCGAGCCAAAAGTGAACCTGGGGCATGATCAATCACCCTACAGGAGGAATAACAATGAAAAGCCTCGTTGACCATCTCAGTCAATACGCCACTTACCACCGTGATCCGCGCAACATCGCCAGCCACTTTATCGGTATTCCGTTGATTATGGTGGCCGTCGCGGTATTGCTCTCGCGGCCGCAATGGGCTGGCGGCTGGCTGTCGCCGGCGGTCCTGGTGTCGCTGGCGTCGGCGTGGTTTTACCTTCGCCTGGAATTGCGCCTTGGGGTGCTGATGAGCGTATTGCTGGGACTGTCCGTTTGGGCGGGGCAGACGCTGGCGCAACAAAGCACGCTGGTCTGGCTGTCGAGCGGTATCGGGATGTTTGTGGTGGGCTGGGTGATCCAGTTTGTCGGGCATTACTATGAAGGGCGTAAGCCGGCGTTTGTTGATGATGTGAGCGGGTTGATTGTCGGGCCGTTGTTTGTGGTGGTGGAGTTGATGTTTTTGCTGGGGTTGCGGCATGACCTCAAAGAGCAGATCGAGGCGCGGGCTGGGGGTGTACGAATCAATCCGAAACGCGCTGCGGCATAAGGCGCCTTCGCGAGCAAGCCCGCTCCCACATTTGATTGATCTCGTACACACAATTTGTGGTCGACGCAGATCTAATGTGGGAGCGGGCTTGAT
>NZ_JBFULH010001368.1:0-667 GCF_056400445.1 Pseudomonas sp. P5_B2
GACCCTGACTGCCAGACAGACAGCCCGGGCACCCGACCATCCGTGATGGTCGGACGATCCCGGCCGCCGAAAAATTCCCGATCAAAACAACAATCAACGGAGATACCTATGCTCTACGAACACGTCGACACCGCCGTCATCGATGGCGAATCCCTGCCCTGGATTCCGTTTACCCCGTATGCGGACAACGTGCTGCTCAAATACTTMAAGCTCGACCCGATTCGTGGCGAATGGATCGTCATGATGAAGGCGCCGATCGACATGCAGCTGCCCAAGCACCACCACACGGGCACGGTGATGGTCTACACCTTCGAAGGTCAGTGGAAGTACAAGGAGCACGACTGGGTCRCCGGCCCGGGCAGCATCGTCTACGAGACGGCCGGGTCGACTCACACCCCGGAAGTCGTCAGCACCGGCAATGGCGACGGCTATGTGCTGACCCTGGTCCAGGTCAATGGCGACCTTGCGTTTGTCGATGACAACGACAACATCGTCGCGCTGGAAAACTGGAAGTCCGGGCTCAAGCGTTATCTCGCCTACTGCGAGCTGCATGACATCCAGCCGAAAGATCTCACGGCATTCAACTGATCCGGTTCCAGCAACGCTCCCGGCACGCCCCGATTCACGGGGCCGCCGGGACGGTTACCTGATCACCAACATCCAGGGG
>NZ_JBFULH010001369.1:0-666 GCF_056400445.1 Pseudomonas sp. P5_B2
ACCAGGATCGTGCTGCGATCATGATGCATGACATTGGTCTTTATCTTTACCTCAACGAATCGGGGGAGAGGTGCTTGCGGGTTATGGTCGGAGGCGGTCTTGGGCGTACTCCTATCCTGTCCCAACAGATCCGCGAAGAACTACCCTGGCAACACTTGCTGTCTTATGTCGAGGCGGTCTTGCGCGTCTACAACCGTCATGGCCGACGTGACAATAAGTACAAGGCGCGGATCAAGATACTGGTCAAGGCACTGGGAATCGAAGCCTTTGCCGAAGAGGTTGAGCTGGAGTGGCAGCATCTCAAAGATGGCCCCGCTCAGCTGACCGAAAATGAGTATCAACGGGTCGCTGACGCCTTCGTGACGCCTGCCTACGAGGATTTGTCCGAGGATCAACTTAGCTTTGGCACCCAGTTAATGGAGTCCCCTGATTTTGCACGCTGGGTTTCCCGCAACACACAAGCCCATAAGGTGCCTGGTKATGTCAGTGCCGTGTTATCCACTAAGCCGGGTGCCGATGTGCCTCCAGGCGATTTGACCGCAGCACAAATGGAAGCCGTTGCAGATTGGTCGCAAGAGTTTGGATTCGGTGAAATTCGAATCGCTCATGAACAGAACCTAATTTTGCCTGACGTTCGAAAGAGCGACCTATTTGCCTTGTGGACAC
>NZ_JBFULH010001370.1:0-665 GCF_056400445.1 Pseudomonas sp. P5_B2
GATTGATGCAGGCATTCTGATTTGTGCGGAATGCCATGAGTTGAACAAGCAGGAAGCTGACACCGACGAGCAAGTCTGCACCCGTTGTGGTGCGTTGGTACATGCCCGTCGCCCGAACAGCCTGGTGCGCACCTGGGCCCTGTTGATTACCGCTGCGATCCTCTACATACCGGCCAACATGCTGCCGATCATGACCATTAACTCCCTCGGCAAGGGCGCCCCCAGCACCATCATGTCTGGCGTGATTGACCTGGTTCATTACGGCATGTTTCCCATCGCGGCGGTGGTGTTCATTGCCAGTATTCTAGTGCCGACGTTCAAACTGGTGGGCATCGGGTTGCTGCTGTTTTCGGTACAGCGCCGTCAGCCACTTTCGGCTCGTCAACGTATCTGGATGTACCGCTTTATCGAGTTCATCGGCCGCTGGTCGATGCTGGATATCTTTGTGATTGCCATCCTGGTGGCGGTTGTGAATTTCGGACGGCTTGCCAGCATTGAAGCCAATCTTGGCGCCATCGCCTTCGCCAGTGTGGTGATTTTGACGATGCTTGCCGCAGTTTCTTTCGATCCCCGACTGATTTGGGATAACACGGAGTCGGACGACGACCATGACTGATTTGCCTACAGCGAAAACCCGACCGGCCTCGAACTGGTCAGCCATCTGG
>NZ_JBFULH010001371.1:0-663 GCF_056400445.1 Pseudomonas sp. P5_B2
TCCCTGCTCGACGCGGCCATTCATAACTTTTCTATCGGTGAGGTCTTGCTAGCGGATTCGCAGTTTATTAGCCGGCCCGACAAATTCGGTCGTTTTGAGATTAAAGATATTCGAAATAAAATCAGTATTGAACAATACAAGTCGCTTTGTCGCACGTTGGATATCGGTGCGCGGTATCAGCAGCATATCGAAGGTTTTTTGCGCCCTGTCGATGGCGTGGCGCGTGGTGCGTTAGAGCGCAACATTACAAAAAGTCAGAAAACGGCACTCAAAGCCGCTCTCTATCTGGCCATGATGAAAAAAGACATTACCCGTGACGGCTATCTGGCTGTGCAAGGCCTGTTACAGGAAAAAGCAGTGAATGCTGGTGGTCTCCCCTATCGGTACTACCACCTGACAATGATGGAGGTTCAGCTAAAGGGAATCGTGCTGATCGCAACTGATCTGGAGACGTTCCATAGCGGTAACCAGCGAGTCATTGCCTACGTGCCGCATGATCCAGAACATCCAGTAAAGGAGTATTCATCAGCGATCGAGTTTTCCCGCGAACTGACACGCCAACTACGTGGCCGAGTCCCAACGGCCGCAGGGATCAGCTATCAGCAGTTTTTCAGCCGTTTTGTCGATCACCAGCAGCGTGGTCATTTCTTTGCAACACTCAAC
>NZ_JBFULH010001372.1:0-662 GCF_056400445.1 Pseudomonas sp. P5_B2
GCCTCGGCCTGCCCCGCGTACGAAAGAACATAGGCGTTATCGGCATCCACCGCCCCGACCAATGTTTGCGACAGCACATGTCGTCCGTTCTGGGTAATGGTGCAGGTAGTTTCCAGGGCCGACAGGCGGCTCAGTGTCGCCGGATGAATCTTGTTACAGACACTTTGATAGCCGCTTTGAAAGAAGTCCTTTTGCACCGCTTTGCGCATTTCCAGCAGCACGCCGTGCACATTTACCTGATGACCGCTTTCCACTTGAGTCATGGTCAATTCCATGACCATCACCGGAGTGCCGCCCTGATCGTTTTTGACCGCACGCTGACGGGACACTTTAGCGCCGGCATTTTCCTGCGCGAGGGCTTCGACTTCCCAACCACTTGGCCATGTCACCTGTGGCGCCTCTGCATAAGCGCTGGCAACCGCTGACAAAATGCCGAGCATGACGAACATCGATTTTCGAATCATTGCAATAAACACCCACGGACTGAAGGGTAAAGTCTGAGCTTCGCCCGCCTGTCAGGCAATAGCCGACGGTTTGGGTTTGGTGATGTCTTAGGCGTTGCGTATCATTGTCGCCATTCGTTAGCCCCACTTATTTTCCGGAGGGCCCATGAGCCTGCACGAATTGAACACTTTCCCTGGCGTCACTGCCCAACCTGACAC
>NZ_JBFULH010001373.1:0-662 GCF_056400445.1 Pseudomonas sp. P5_B2
GAACAGCAAAATCGAACAGCCAATCGAGTTGATTCTCAGTCAAAACTGGTGGCTGAGAGTTTCTCGGAATCTGCAATCTCTGCAAAACTCTGAACGCTGAGACTGGGTTCTTCCTATTGCTACCAACCAGTCCGAGGTAAAAGTCGAAAAAATCCCTCAGAACCTTAAACCGGTCAGCTGTGGACTGACGAACGATTGGAGCCGAAGTACCATCTTGGTCATAAGCACGGTTAAATGGCCGCCACCGCGGGTTGATCTTCCACTCGGCGAAAGGAATGACGTAATTCTCAAGGTACTTCGCAACGGTCGGTGCAGACCAGGCGGAAGGCGGCGCAACGTAGAAGCGCATCACTTCATCAATGTCATCAGCCCGTAGTTCAATCAATGGCTTTTTCTTGACGAAACTCCATAACAACAGAGTCTCCAGAGCGTGTATGGAGAGGTTGTAGTCAAACGAACGCCTGGGCGCAGTTATTGCGTACCACCGCAAAAAAACATGGCAGTAATACACGCTTGTGAACGGCTGAGCAGCAGGATCAATTTCTTCAAGCCGCGCGTAGACCTCCACATTCTTAGGCAAAGGATGAGATTCCTCTGGCAGCCAAAATCGGCAAGGTGGAAAGATTGGGAACGGGACGAATGGTGACACCGCGGCGCTCCTC
>NZ_JBFULH010001374.1:0-662 GCF_056400445.1 Pseudomonas sp. P5_B2
CATGCACCTCGCCGCCAAGAATGCAGGCGTCGTCACGCGTGTCGGCTACAACTACCAGCACAACCCAATCATCGGCCTGGCAAGGGAACTGATACTGAACGGCAGTCTCGGCGAGATCATCAGCTTTCAAGGCGAATTCAGCGAAGACTTCATGGCCGATCCAGCATCCCCTTGGTCGTGGCGCTGTGAGCCCGAACTTGCCGGCGGGGCCCTGGCCGATCTGGGCAGCCACTTGCTCGCCATGGCGCGCTATCTGCTCGGCACTGTCGAAGCAGTGTGCGCCGATTCCCAGACCGTGCATCGTCAGCGCCCGGCCACGGCCGGTAGCCTGGAACCGCGTAACATTGCGGTGGATGATCAGACTCATGCCTTGCTGCGCTTTTCCAGCGGCGCGCGCGGTACCTTCAGCAGCAGTTGGCTCAAGCACGGTTACAAGAATCATCTGAGCTTCGAGATCAGCGGCACCCAAGGCACCCTTACGTTCGATCAGGAGCGTTTGAATGAGTTACGCCTGTGCCGCGCCGGGCAAGACGGGTTCCAGCGTTTATTGGCCGGGCCGAACCTGCCAGGTTACGCAGCGTTCAGCCCAGCGCCAGGGCATCTGTTGGGCTACAACGAGTTGAAGACGCTGGAAGTGCAAGAGCTGATCATGGCCTTGGCAG
>NZ_JBFULH010001375.1:0-661 GCF_056400445.1 Pseudomonas sp. P5_B2
CCACTAGGCGTAGGCATTGCTCACATCATCAAGGGATGGAAGGCGTCGTTCGAGAAGTACTTTGAGGCTGACGAAGACGTGATGCGCTATATACGCCCGGTGTCTCGGTTTGGACTCATAGCCCGAGGAGTGGTGTTTATTGAGATAGCGCTGCTGCTCGCGATCAGTGGCTCCCGTTATCAAGCCATGGATCCCCCGGGCATGAAGGAAGCCCTTGATGCTCTCCAGAAACTGCCAGCCGGAGCTTTGATTTTAATGGTGATAGCTCTGGGTTTGATCGCCTTTTCGGCTTACAGCTTTTCCGAAGCCGCTTGGCGCAAAATAAACATGGATGTGCCTGGGGTATCGACATCGTAGTGGTTACGTGATTCTGGTAAACGTTGCCGGTATTTGCACGCGTTCACCTCCTCATAAATTCGCAGTGCCGCCTTGATCAAGGCTGATAACGACTGAAAAAGGGTCAAGAACTGTCTGCCAAAAATACTCTTCTCTCTGAACTGGCGTTTTGAAGAGAATATTTCCAACGGTTTTTTCGGAGACGGGTACGGCTTCCTCACCGAGGTTCAAGTCGATGCGAAGAATTGATCCGTCACCCATTCGCCAACGCGCCGAGACAGCTTTGTCCCCTATAACTTGTGCATCAATAGCATGGGAGCTATGC
>NZ_JBFULH010001376.1:0-660 GCF_056400445.1 Pseudomonas sp. P5_B2
GGATAGGCAGGAAAGTGCGCGAGGCCTTCTCAACTAATCCGGAGCTAGGTGACATATTCCCCTCAAGAGATGGAATGACGACTGGAAACAATGAGCGTTTTCTCCGGCGCTGGCATGAAGTTCCGAGGCCGAAGGTTGGCCTTGGCGCAACCACCGCATTCAACGCGGCAAGTAGCGGTCATCGTTGGTTTCCGTGTAACAAGGGCGGTTCGTTCCGACGTTGGTACGGAAATAATGAGTACCTAATACTTTGGGAGGATCATGGCAGGCATATCAAAGAAGACAAGCTTGATAGGCTTGAGAAGGGGCTTTGCCTTCCAAGTAACTCTAAACCCAAGAACCAGCAGTATTACTTTCGAGAGTCGGCCACTTGGACCGCGATCAGCTCTACATCTCTTGCGGTGCGATGGTCCCCACCTGGGGCGATCTCAGAAACTGCGGGCCCAGCAGTCTATGCGGAGGAGCAAACGCTGGCTGTACTAGCGTTTTTGTGTACGCCTATTGCAGCATCGCTTGCGACAATCATAAATCCTACGGTGAACTGTAAACCGGGCAACATCGCGGCACTGCCATGGAAGCCCGAATTGCCTCTAGAATCTATATATAGCCTGGCCTCGGAGCTAATTAGTTTCGCGAAGGGTGACTGGGACTCCTATGAAC
>NZ_JBFULH010001377.1:0-660 GCF_056400445.1 Pseudomonas sp. P5_B2
TTGATCTGCTCGGCGAAGGTGTGTTCGGCGTGCATTTCCAGTTTCTGCGCTGGCAGCAGTTCGCGCCAGAAGAGCGATTGGGTTTCGATCTGGCTGTCGGTGCCGCCTTTCACGAACGCACCCTGGATCGCGCACGTGTCCGGGTAGTTGCCTTTGAAGTGCAGGGTGTCGACGATGACTTTCTCGACTTCACCGGCATGGCCCAGCGCGACGATCACCCAGTCATTGCCCGGGGTGCGACGACGTGCAGTTTCCCAGCCGTCGCCCATGTTGATGCCACGGCCCGGGTTAAGGATGTTGCTCATGCGGCCGAAGTGTTCGTCGGAACAGGCGAGGGCGCGGCCACCGTTGAGGGCTGCGGCCAGGTCGATTTGCTCGTTGTCGCCGACGGCCGACCAGTCACGGTGTGGAACGCCATACACACGCAGACGGGCCACGCCGCCATCCGGGTAGATGTTGAAGCGCAGGTGGCTGAATGCCTGGTCGTTGTTGATTTCGTGGAAGTGGTGGCTGTTACCTTGCAGCTCTACGGCCGACAGCACTTCAACCCACTGGGTATTTTCAGTCGGCTCGCCTTCAGCCAGGAAACAGGCTTCCAGGGAGGCCGACGGCGGAAAGTTGCCGGTGAAGAATGAAGTGTCAATGTCGACGCCTTTGATC
>NZ_JBFULH010001378.1:0-657 GCF_056400445.1 Pseudomonas sp. P5_B2
CCATTTGCACCGCTTGCCGCCGCCATCGGCCTGGGTTTCAGCCTGATCGCCGGCAGCCTGGTGGCGCCGACCGTGGCCCACGCCGAAGGTGAAATCCGCATCGCCGAACAGTTCGGCATTGTTTACCTGTTGCTCAATGTGGTGCGCGATCAGAACCTGATCGAGAAGTACGGCAAGCAGGAAGGCATCGACATCAAGGTCGATTGGACTCAGCTGTCTGGCGGTGCGGCGGTCAATGACGCGCTGCTCTCTGGTTCGATTGATATCGCGGGTGCAGGCGTCGGTCCGTTGCTGACGATCTGGGATCGCACCCACGGCAAGCAGAACGTCAAAGCCGTGGCTTCCCTCGGCAACTTCCCTTACTACCTGGTGAGCAACAATCCTAACGTCAAAACCATCGCCGATTTCACCGAGAAGGACCGCATCGCGGTTCCGGCGGTTGGGGTTTCAGTGCAGTCGCGTTTCCTGCAATACGCGGCCGCCAAGCAGTGGGGTGACAAGGAATTCAATCGCCTCGACAAGTACACCATCGCGGTGCCGCACCCGGATGCTACGGCCGCGTTGGTGGCCGGAGGCACCGAGTTGTCCGGGCACTTCTCCAACCCGCCATTTCAGGATCAGGAGCTGGCCAACCCCAACGTCCACGTGGTGTTGAAC
>NZ_JBFULH010001379.1:0-656 GCF_056400445.1 Pseudomonas sp. P5_B2
GTGATCCGCAGGGTCGTCGAATTTGAGGATTTCGAGTCCTGCTGGGAAGACGATCGCCTCGAAGCAAAGGGGCTGGTGGCAAGCGTCCGTGAAGCGGTGAACAAGAAAGATGCGTTCACCCGCATGCAGCAAGAGCGAGAAGCTGAACGTGACCAAGCGCAGGCGGCTCACCGTGAAGCACAGCAGAGGGCTGCACGAAAGCGCAGTGAGGTCGACGACGTCAAGAATCGCCTGTTCGCCCTCTTCGGCATGGACGATCAGCCTCAGGAACGGGGTCGACTTCTGGAAGGTGTGCTCAATGATCTCTTCCGAGCCTACGACATCCATGTGAGGGAGAACTTCGTTCGCAGAACCCCGGACAGCACGATCGTGTTGGAGCAGATCGACGGAGTCATCGAGCTCTCGGGCACGATCCACCTAGTGGAAATGAAGTGGCTCAAAGACCCCGTGGGGGTAGGCGATTTCGGGTCGCATCTAGTCAGGGTGATGAACCGGGCCAATGTGTCGGGCATTTTCATCTCCAATAGCAGGTTCACCCAGTCGGTGATCTCCCAGTGTGCGGAGTTCCTCAATCACAGAACCAACTTCCTTTGCTCTTTGGAGGAAATTGTGAGCGTGCTACAGCGCCAGGGTGATCTGGTCGAGCTATTGAGAAC
>NZ_JBFULH010001380.1:0-655 GCF_056400445.1 Pseudomonas sp. P5_B2
CTTCGCACTAATCTATACGTACCACCGACCTCTGCACTGTTCGAATCAGGTGCCCTACAAAGCAATCAAGGAGAAGACCATGCTGATACTCACCCGCAAAGTCGGTGAAAGCATAAACATCGGTGACGATATTACGATCACCATCCTGGGCGTGAGCGGCCAGCAAGTCAGGATCGGCATCAACGCCCCGAAAGACGTTGCAGTGCATCGTGAAGAAATCTATCAGCGCATTCAGGCTGGCCTCACCGCGCCGGACAAGCCGCAAACTCCCTGAATCCTGTTTCAGTCATAGCCAGCCCGATTGCCTTGAACATCGGCTGGCTAAAGATTCGTGCGCCGTATTGCCCGCCGTTTACTCATCCACCCTCTCCTGCCAAAACATGCAGCCGATAGTACCGGCATGACCCATGCCATGACTGTCAGACGTTTCTGAATTACCCCTAGGAAGGTCCTACCGCACCCGGCTAACCCAAGGTCACCCCGCGTGCCATGCCGGTCGCTGCTACAACCATGAGCAACACCAGCAATGCTTCGACATGACTGATGCGGGCAAACAGTTTTGCGCGCCTGGTATCAATTGCCGAGCCACGGGCAAGCGCAATCCGCCACTTGATCAGAGCCACCATTGGAACGATCTCAAGCAGCAGAATCAGTA
>NZ_JBFULH010001381.1:0-651 GCF_056400445.1 Pseudomonas sp. P5_B2
TCGACCTGGCGCTTTCAGGCATTCACCGCCGGCACCGGGCGCTTGCGTCTGACATCGCAACAACCCTGGGCCCCGGAGGTATTGCCGGTGGAAACGTTCGATTGCGCAATTTCGGTTAACTGATCGTGGGCTGGCTGATTCTCGCGCTGATGGGCGCGGTGACCTTTCTGTATGGCGTGAGCATGCAGGCAACGTTACTCTGCCTGCTGGTCAAACCCATGCCCGTGCTGGCCTTGCTCGGCTGGTTGCACGACGCGCCGCCCAGCGACTATCGCCGCTGGATCAGCCTGGGCCTGATTTTCTCGCTGTTTGGCGATGTGTTGCTGGCGTGGCCAGGGGATCTTTTTGTGTTTGGCCTGGGCGCATTTCTGGTCGCGCATCTGGCCTATCTCAAAGCCTATTTGAGCGATTGCCGGCGGTTGGCGGTGTTGCCATTGGTGATTGCGTTGGGGGTCGGCGCGGTGCTGCTGGGTATTTTGATTTCCCACGGCCTCGGCCCATTGTTGATCCCGGTGATTGTCTATGGTTTGGCCATCAGCGCCATGCTCTGGCGGGCACTGGCTCGACTGGGCACTGAAATCCCCAAACGCTCGGCGCTGCTGGCAGCAGCAGGTGCGGTGGCGTTCGTGTTCTCAGACAGCGTGATTGGTA
>NZ_JBFULH010001382.1:0-649 GCF_056400445.1 Pseudomonas sp. P5_B2
GTATTGCTCGCGGCGATAAAGTACTCAGCATCTAAACAAAATTAGCGAATGGCCTGAACGGCCTGGATATATAGGGGAATTTCATGAAAGTTTATTACGAAAAAGACTGCGACCTGTCCATCATCCAGGGCAAGAAAGTTGCCATCATCGGTTACGGCTCCCAGGGTCACGCTCAAGCGTGCAACCTGAAAGACTCCGGCGTTGACGTTACCGTTGGTCTGCGTAAGGGTTCGGCTACCGTTGCCAAAGCCGAAGCTCACGGCCTGAAAGTGACCGACGTTGCTTCCGCTGTTGCAGCTGCCGACCTGGTCATGATCCTGACCCCGGACGAGTTCCAGTCTGCCCTGTACAAGAACGAAATCGAGCCGAACATCAAGCAAGGCGCCACCTTGGCCTTCTCCCACGGCTTCGCTATTCACTACAACCAGGTTGTTCCGCGCGCTGACCTCGACGTGATCATGATCGCGCCGAAAGCACCGGGCCACACCGTACGTTCCGAGTTCGTCAAAGGCGGCGGCATCCCTGACCTGATCGCTATCTATCAGGACGCTTCCGGCAATGCCAAGAACGTAGCACTGTCCTACGCCGCAGGCGTTGGTGGTGGTCGTACCGGCATCATCGAAACCACCTTCAAGGACGAGACTGAAAC
>NZ_JBFULH010001383.1:0-648 GCF_056400445.1 Pseudomonas sp. P5_B2
ATACGTGACAGAGTAGGGCGGTTTGAACTGGCTGACGGCGGGACTTTATTCCTTGATGAAGTTGGCGAGATCCCTTTGGAATTGCAGAGCAAGTTGCTGCGCGTACTGCAAGAAGGTCAATTCGAACGTGTGGGAGAGGAGCGCACGCGCAAGGTCGATGTACGCATCATCGCTGCGACCAACCGCGACCTGCGGCAGGAGGTTGCAGGCAAACGTTTCCGCGAGGATCTGTACTTTCGGCTTAACGTATTTCCTATCCAATCACCTGCGCTTCGTGAACGCCCGATGGACATTGCGCCGCTGGCCGCACACTTTCTCAAACAGACCGCCAAGCGCTTGAACATGCCTGGCCGACGCCTGCGCAACAGCGATATCGATCGCCTGCAGCATTATTCGTGGCCCGGTAATATCCGTGAACTGCAGAACGTCATCGAACGTGCGCTGATTACTTCCCGTGGCGCCGACCTAACCATGGACTTGCCCGACGAACCCAGCAAGCGTGAGGTTCAACCTGCGCCGGATTCATCCGTGATTCACGGCGTCATGACCGACGCACAAGTGCGGATGTTGGAACGCAAGAACATGCAAGCCGCCCTTGATGCGGCCAACGGCAAACTGTTCGGCAAGGGCGGCGCCGCAGAGTTATTG
>NZ_JBFULH010001384.1:0-648 GCF_056400445.1 Pseudomonas sp. P5_B2
TTGGGATATGGAACGTCATTTTCCCAAAGGTAGTAGTAGAACAAGGCCAGGTCAGACCTGAACGTTGTCCCGGCCTCTTCAATCCAGGAACGCAAGGTACCGGCCAGATCATCTCGAATGTGGCGGGTCAGTTCTCTTGAGAAACCCAGGTAGGCCGAGTTGAAGGCAGTGGTCTGCAGCAACTTATCTAAGAGAGATGGTAGACCTTCTAGCTCATCAAAGCCCTTGCGAATCAAAACCTCCCTGAACAGCTCCCTCTCGCTGTACACGCCATCCAATCGCGGCCCAGGCACACCCGCGTCATCGCTACTGCCTGCACTTTCGCGAGTGGTGTGAATGAAGTTCGTGAAGTAAGGCTGCTTCAGCTCCTCGTATTTTCTCAATACGTTGTTCAGAAGATCGTTGAGCTGGGCTTGCTCCTTCTTTTTACCGAAGAAGTCTTGAATCAAGCCTTTGGATCTGTATTGAAAGTCGGGATAAAACGAAGGATCCAGTGGTGTGAGGTGTCGCAACGTGAGCTCTGATGACGGCGAAACTTGAGAGCCCATGCACCATGGGCATGCTGTTTCGAAGGTAGTCCTGTTGCATCCATTGCATTGGTAAATCATCGCGCCCACTCCCTCCCCAAGTCACCACGCGCCTTCGCGC
>NZ_JBFULH010001385.1:0-647 GCF_056400445.1 Pseudomonas sp. P5_B2
CAGAATACTCTGACCGGTCGGTACGGAGCCGGTGAAGACAATCTGATCAACTCCCTTATTCGCAGCTAGAAAAGCGCCAACCTCACGACCACGTCCACACAGCAGATTGACCGCGCCTTTTGGTAAGCCGGCGCGTTCGATCGCTTGCATCAGGACACAGAGACCTAAAGGCGAGAGTTCCGGCGATTTGATTACAACCGAGTTACCAGCGGCTAATGCTGGAGCCAGAGAGCGCGCGCAGATCGACACTGGGAAGTTCCATGGCACGATCTGTAAAGAGACGCCCATTGGCTCATAGATAGTGAAGTCCATGTAGCCATTGCCTAGCGGTACTGAGATACCTTCAATCTTGTCGGCCATGCCGGCATAGTATTCGAAGTAGCGTGCGGCTTCGGTGAACTCGTCCCGCGCATCGCGAAGGGGCTTACCATTCTCCGCGCAAAGAATTTGAGCTCCTTCATCGGCGACCAAACGAATCTGCCGGGCAATCTCTAGTAACCAAGTTACACGCTGGGCAGGACGCACCCGGGTCAGCTCAGCACTGTCAGCGCAACGTCGCGCTGACTGCAAGGCACGCTCAGCGTCGGCGACACTGGCTTGAGCCATGGTCGCTACCGGCTGATTATTAGCGGGATTGAGGATAGTCA
>NZ_JBFULH010001386.1:0-647 GCF_056400445.1 Pseudomonas sp. P5_B2
CACTCAGAGCGCGTCGCTGGAAGTCACCGTGCTCGACACCCTCTACAATGGCAAGCACCTGGCGGTCGTGGACAGCTCCATCGAAGCCCACATGCTCGATCTGCTGATCTATCGCCTGAATGCCAAGCTGGCGCCGAGCGAGGGCGAACACACCTACATGGTCTGYGGCAAATCCTGCCTGGCCGGTGACATTTTCGGTGAGTATCAATTTGATCGTCCGCTGGCCATCGGGGATCGGCTTTCGTTCATCGATGCGGCGGGTTACACCATGGTCAAGAAGAACTGGTTCAACGGTTTGAAAATGCCGTCCATCGTAGTGAAACAACTCGACGGTAGTGTCGAGGTGGTTCGTGAGTTTGGTTACAACGACTACATGTCCAGCCTTTCGTAAGCTGGCTGAGAAGGAGAGATAGATAAATTGAAGAAGAACGTACTTATCATTGGCGCAGGAGGTGTCGCCAAGGTGGTGGCCCACAAGTGCGCGCAGCACAACGATGAACTCGGTCGTATTGCTATCGCGTCGCGCAACATCTCCAAATGCCAGGCCATCATCGATAGCGTCAAGGCCAAGGGCAGCCTCAAACAGCCCGCCGAAATCCAGGCTTTCTCGCTGAACGCACTGGACATTGAAGCGACCAAGGCGCTGA
>NZ_JBFULH010001387.1:0-642 GCF_056400445.1 Pseudomonas sp. P5_B2
TCTGCACTCCACGAAAGCTGACCAGAATGTCGCTGGCCCCTGCGTTTGAATCGACCTGGCTCATACCCGCACCTTTGTTGTTGATAACTGCTGTGGACTAAGCCTAGTGGACACGGCCGACCACGCAAATCGGGGTGCAGGAGAGAATCGCCTCAGCCGGATGGAAGGTTGGGGGTAGGGATTGCCCTACAAGGATGGCGCGTTTTGGCAAACGCAGAGGCAAGCTGTCAGCTACAAGCCGCAAGAACCGGCGCAAGCGGCTGAAATGTAGGTCGTTATTGGATATGCACGCAGTCCTTTGTGGGAGCGAGCCTGCTCGCTCCCACAGTGGACGGAGGTGAGTCTTAGAGCAGTTTGTGTTCCATCGCGTACTTCACCAATTCCGCCAGCGAGGTGATGTTGAGCTTCTGCATCAGTCGTGCCTTGTGGGTGCTGATGGTTTTGCTGCTCAGGGCCAGTTGCTGGGCAATGTCATTGACGTTGACGCCCTGGGCCAGACGTTCGAACACAGAAAACTCGCGCTCCGAAAGCAATGAGTGCAACGGCCGGGAATCGGTCAAGCCGACTTCGAAAACCATGCGGTCGGCGAGGTCCGGGTCGATGTAGCGCCCACCCGCCGCCACTTTACGAATCGCGGTCACC
>NZ_JBFULH010001388.1:0-642 GCF_056400445.1 Pseudomonas sp. P5_B2
CTTGCTTACCGGCGCGCACGCTACCCGGAAGTTCAGCGATGGAGTAGTTGTGATAAACGAAGGCGTCGAGGATTTGCCCGCCAGAGGATTTGGCACCTTCCTTACGGCCGTTGTCACTGATTGGCTTGAACGGGCGAGTTTCGTCCTGCAACTCGAAGTCGTACCAGTACTTGCCGCGCACGAACACACCGGTGTCGCCGTACTTCAGTTCGAGGTCGTGAATGCCTTTGAAGATTTTGGAAAAGGTTTCCCCTTTCGAGAAGTTCTGGCGCCCGTCATCACCGGTCGATGACTGGCCGCTCCCGCCGTTGACAGTGCCCACCAAAGCATCTTTGGCATCGCGCATGCCCCAACTCGCGCCGACGGACAGTGAGGAGTCAAACGTCCCCTCGATCTCCCCGATATTGAATGAAACAGCCTGCGCCTGGGCACAGCAGCCCAAGGCAACCGCAGCGGCCAGCGCATGCGGTGTGAAGATGGCGCGCATTGTTGTTTTTGTCATGCGTCTTCCCCGGTGAGTGACAGAAGGCCCCACCCTACTGCCGCAACCCGGGAGCGATAAGCGCACCAAGGAGGTATTCGTGGTGTACCTCTAAAGGATGAATGGCCAGACAGGACGCGGGTTTGCGCGGGGTATGGATG
>NZ_JBFULH010001389.1:0-641 GCF_056400445.1 Pseudomonas sp. P5_B2
TACCGGCTTCGCACTGGAGGCCGCGCCACGCACCTCCCGCGCGCAGAGCCTGGATGTGCTGTCTTCCCAGGCGAACATCGCCGGCTATAAAGCCGTGTTGTTGGCTGCTCATCACTACCCTCGCTTCATGCCGATGTTGATGACCGCTGCGGGCACCGTGAAAGCGGCGCGCGTGCTGATTCTGGGCGCCGGCGTGGCAGGTTTGCAGGCAATTGCGACCGCCAAGCGGCTTGGTGCAGTGATCGAGGCTTCGGACGTACGTCCGGCGGTGAAGGAACAAATCGAATCCCTGGGGGCGAAATTCGTCGACGTGCCGTACGAAACCGATGAAGAGCGCGAATGCGCCGTTGGTGTCGGCGGTTACGCGCGACCAATGCCTGCCAGCTGGATGCAACGTCAGGCCCTGGCTGTGCACGAACGCGCCAAACAGGCTGACATCGTCATCACCACCGCACTGATCCCGGGCCGCAAAGCGCCGACACTGTTGAGCGCGGAAACCGTGGCGCAGATGAAGCCTGGCTCGGTGGTCATCGACCTCGCGGCGGCTCAGGGCGGCAACTGCCCGCTGACCGTGGCGGATCAGGTAGTGGTCCAGAATGGCGTGACCATTTGCGGCCCGACCAACCTGGCCGGCGCGGTGG
>NZ_JBFULH010001390.1:0-639 GCF_056400445.1 Pseudomonas sp. P5_B2
AAATTGTCCCGTGGCAAATCTTGGTTTCCTTAAGGGTCGATGCCTTCTGATCCTGCCCACGGTCAGCCACATAGAGCGCTGAAAGGTCCTCAAAGGTTACTGCAGGAGCTGTTACAGATAAGGACACAGGAACGCTCGCTACTGACTTCACGGGTCGCGTAGAGCCGCCCACAGGGCCTGAGCGGCTATCATGCAATCCGCCCCACATCTGCGTAACGTCACCTTCACGTCCTGCCTCAAATAGCTCCACTGAGACCAACCGGAAGTGTTCCTTCAGCTTGCTCCAAGAGGCGTCTGGGTTCTCCAAGTGAAAGGTCCTGACAAAGCCCGAGAGCAGCTCTACGGCATCCAAAGCCTCCCTTCTGTTGCTAGTCTTCAGGGAAACCGAAGCGAGATCAGTGGTGCTGCCTGTAGCCCTGAGACGCATGTAGTAAATCCCGTTGCGCCTGAAGTGATACGGCTTGGCGAGCCTTGTGGCCGGCCTCTCGGGAAACGTAAGACTTGAAACAGTGTTTGATACAGCAGATCGAACTGCAAGGATGTTCATGGCGGTTAGCCCCCGTATTCATTGGGTTAACCTTTCTTTCCTTCTAGTTCTGGATGTACTGTCGCGAGGACCTGAGGAAGCTCAAGCGGATC
>NZ_JBFULH010001391.1:0-637 GCF_056400445.1 Pseudomonas sp. P5_B2
ACTCCGGACTCGACAAGCGCAGTGATTTTTTTCAGTTGAGCACCGCTCGCACGTATGAATACGAACGCATATCTGACGTCCTTTTTGCGAGCTTTTCTGCGTATGCCGCTGCTCAACAGACGAATTAGCCAACCCAGTCCCCAGAACAGCTTTTGCTCCTGTGCGAACTCTGCCGTCGGTGGCCCTGAGATGGAGATAAGCTGGCCACCAGGCTTGAGAATGCTGAGTGATTTTTCCAGGTCGACAGGGCCTAGGCTGTTCAATACGACATCGTAGTCGCGCAAGACGTTTTCGAAGTTTTGCTGCTTGTAGTCGATGACAACGTCCGCCCCTAATGCCTTGACCCAATCCACGTTACTTGTGCTGGTCGTAGTGGCAACGAAAGCCCCCAGATGCTTTGCAAGCTGGATGGCAATTGTGCCGACACCACCGGAACCCGCATGGATAAAGACTTTTTGCCCCTTTTTCAACCGGGCTGTTTCAACCAGCACCTGCCAAGCGGTCAGCGCAACCAAGGGAAGAGAAGCCGCTTCTTCCATGGTGATATTTTTCGGTTTCAGCGCGAGGGCACTTTGCTCCACCGCAATCATCTCGGCGAAGGCACCAATGCGCGATTCGGGTGGGCGTGCATAGACTT
>NZ_JBFULH010001392.1:0-636 GCF_056400445.1 Pseudomonas sp. P5_B2
GTGTAAATCGCGCTGGTGTTTGAGCTACAGGGATCCGCTCTCAGCGGCAATGATTGAGTCGTCACTGGATTCAGCCGCCAGTTTCAATCGGTCGGCTTTACTGATGTATTTGGACTTGTTTGCCGGTGCCAATTTGGCACTGGCCTTTTTGGCGTGGGCCTTTAACAACTGGGTTATTTTTTTACGACGATTCATGTTTTTCTGCTCAGCTTGTAAATTCTTGAATGCTATTGGCTTGAAATATTAAACCAGATACCAAKGGCGCGCTCTTGTGCATTGTCGATCTGGCAGCCGTCGTTTCGAGAGCGCTGATGCAGGCATCGGGAAGGGGCGGGCCAAGGGTGTTCAGTCCTGCAGCGCTGCGGCTTCATCCAGGTGGTCAATGTGCTTGAAGCGCTCAACCAGAAAACCGATCAGGCTGCGCACTCGGGCTGAAAGGTGTAACTGCTGTGGGTACACCGCATAGACATCGGCGCGTGTCGGTGTCTGGTCTTCCAGTACTAATCGCAAGCGACCACTGTGCTCGTATCGGGCGATGTTCCATTCGGCTCGCAACAGAATGCCGTGCCCTTCCAGCGTGTGTTGGCGGTGCAGATGTTCACCTCAAAAGGTTCGGCAGGTGTGACGGGTTCGGGG
>NZ_JBFULH010001393.1:0-636 GCF_056400445.1 Pseudomonas sp. P5_B2
GAGTTACTCTGCGCTAAAAACTCGAAAATTGCGCGTTTATGAATACCGCCGCCGCTCGTTCACGCAGCTGGTTACCACTGAAGAAGACATGCAGTACCGAACCAAAATGGAAGCTTTTCTCGGCGGCGTACGGACACTCGCCCCGTTGATTCCTGGCGTTATACCGTTTGGCCTAGTGACTGGTGTGATGGCAATCGACATGGGAATGTCGCCTGGCACAACCATGGGTATGACGTTGCTGTTCTACTCCGGGTCAGCTCAGATGAACGCCTTCACTGCGGTATCGATGTCAGAGTCGCACTGTGATTTTTGTTGCTCTCCCAACCTATACAAGGATCAGCAGATGAAAGCTGCCAAATTGGGCYAGTCAATGTCGCTCTCGTACAACTGCTTTAGCAAGCCTGCCCATATTGTTCACCTCCTAGAGAACCGGGTGCTGAGTTCAGAATATCCGGAGGTCGTACTCATTGGGTTCCAGCCATTGATGCATGATCCGGCCGCCCTCCGCATGACTAGCATTACGCAGATAAGGATGACCAACAGATGAGTGCTTCCACCCCATCATTAGCCATTAGCAACAATTATGGTGAACGGGTTTCCACTCGCATCGTCTTCCTCATTACCGGGCTTGTGATG
>NZ_JBFULH010001394.1:0-635 GCF_056400445.1 Pseudomonas sp. P5_B2
GCTTCGGTGCGCAAGTCTGCCAGCAGGCGGCGGAGGGATTCGCTCATGCCAGCGCCTCGCTTTTTTCCTGAGCCTTGAGGGCGGTGCGCGCGTGACGGTTGATCGGGACTTGCAGGCCAAGATGGTCGCGTAGGGTGTCGCCGCTGTACTCGTCGCGGAACAGGCCGCGCTGTTGCAGGACCGGCACGACCAGCTCGGTGAAATATTGCAGGCCGTCGGGCAACAACGAATTGATGATGAAACCGTCCGCCGCACCTTCTTCGAACCACTTTTGAATCGCATCGGCGACGTGCTCGGGGGTGCCGACGAAATCCCGGCGCGGCCTTGAGAAACGCAGGGCGATTTCACGCAAGGTCAGGCCCTCGTCCTTGGCCAACTGCTTGATCCGGTCCGATCCGCCTTTCTGGCTGTTGGACCCCAGGTCGCCCAGTTCAGGGAACGGTGCATCCAGCGGGTATTGGCTGAAATCATGATCATTGAACGGCCGGCCGAGGGCGACGATGGCATCTTCGATGGTCACCAATTCCACGGCTTGTTGATAGCGGCTTTCCACTTCGGCTTCATCGCGCCCTACGATCGGACGAATGCCCGGCAGGATCGACAGTATCTCTGAATCGCGCCCGAAGCCGCGGGCG
>NZ_JBFULH010001395.1:0-635 GCF_056400445.1 Pseudomonas sp. P5_B2
TTTTTCTTCATGCGCTTTCTTGAATTGACGATCGAACTCTTGCTGATCCATTTGAATAATCCTTCCTGACGCTCAACTATTCACAAAATTGTCCATCACCGGCTACCGTACTCAGTATGTTCATCACACTCTAAGCACTGAGGCACAAAGCGGTAACGGTATATCAAAATGCCACTCGAATTCTATCCATCCAGGACCCCATCTTTGAAAACGGCAACGCGGTGGCCCTCGCGCTGATAGTTTTCATTCCAGCAGCCGAATCAACTTCCTCATCAACCACCCTGCGCGTCTGATTTTCATCTCTTGGCTGCCACACTTCGGACACTTCGAGAACCAATCCCCCGGCCCCAAACAATCACTCTTGGGCGCCACAATCTTTTTCCACCCACAATCGCCGCACTTGAAGCTGAACGGCTGAGGTCGTATCGGCATGCTCAGCTCTCCGGTGGGATCGTGCGTGAGTTCAGGCGAGTGGAAAATCCGACTTTTTCAACAGAATCGGCCGGTTGCTACCCTTCGCGAAGGGCAGTCAAGGGTCGTTCTCTGCCGGCCATGGTCACGAAGCATGATGGTCAAATCCGATGCAAATGACTGGTCAGGTCGGATGCAAATGGGGGGCAAGTCTGTGCAATTAC
>NZ_JBFULH010001396.1:0-634 GCF_056400445.1 Pseudomonas sp. P5_B2
CCAACCCTTGCAGTCGGCCATCAGCTATTTGAAGAGTTGCCCACGTGACCCGGATGCCGACGCCGACCTGCTCTTCGTGGTTCAACCTGATGGCCGCGTTTTCCAGGAGGGGGTGGCGCTGTGGAACGAAACTCAATCCGTACCTCCCGCGCCGGGAGCGCGTATTTATGTGCCCGTGCGCAGCAGTGCCAAGGGTGATCCCACACCGGACCTGAATACTGAACTGGCTGCCTTCATCGCCACCCAGCCCCTGCTGGAGGTGAAGCCATGAAGTATCACTTGATCCCTTGCTTGTTGCTCGGTTGCAGCACTTGGGCGGTGGCCGAGCCACGCTACACGCAGAGTGACTTTGGTGGTGTTGGTCTGTTGCAAACACCTAGCGCGCGCATGATGCCAGCGGGTGAGCTGTCTTTGACCGCCAGCCGTACCGATCCCTATAGTCGTTACAGTGTGTCCTTCCAGCCGTTCGATTGGCTGGAGGGTTCGTTCCGTTACACCTCGATCAGCAACCGCGATTATGGTTCGGAGGAGTTAAGCGGCGACCAGAGTTATAAGGACAAGGCGATCGATGCCAAAGTGCGCCTGCTCGAAGAAAGCCACTGGATACCGCAGGTTGCATTGGGTGCACGAGACA
>NZ_JBFULH010001397.1:0-633 GCF_056400445.1 Pseudomonas sp. P5_B2
GGGCACTACCACTGGCGCAATCTTGCGCAATCAATTGGGTTAATCCAAAAAAAACCTCCCAAGTCTCTGGAGGCACTCCATGAAGCAAGTCGAACTCGTTACTGCCGTCTTGGTTTGCGCCACACTAATATTGCCCCGCTTTGCCGCCGCCMAGACGGCGCCTRCAATCCCGCCGTCGATCACTACGCCGGACAAGGTCGAGTCGAGCATCGGCACGTTGCAATACAAGGACGGCGCACCTAGCAAAGAAACCGTCGCCAAGGTCTACGACTACCTCGACCTGATGCATGGCGTCGAAGCATTCGTGAACGCCTATCAGGGTGCTTCGGTAGCGTCGATCTTCAAAGGTGCCGAGGAGGCCGGCATTGCGAACAACACGGCCTTGATCTTCTCCGACCTGATGGATGCGAAGTCCCTGTTCCTGACGGCCAATGCGGACACCGTCTATTTCTTTGTCAATCTGGACGTCAGCAAGGGGCCAATCGTCGTTGAGACACCACCGTTGGCGCTCGGTGTGGTCGATGACATGTGGTTCAACTGGATTACTGACTTCGGCCTGCCCGGCCCTGACCGAGGCGAGGGAGGCAAATACCTGTTTGTGCCGCCCGATTACAAGGGCGAGTTGCCGAGCGG
>NZ_JBFULH010001398.1:0-633 GCF_056400445.1 Pseudomonas sp. P5_B2
TTCTTTGGATGCTCCAATGTATTTGCCATTCTTGTCTGCTGTTTCAAACTCAACGTTTCCTGATGCGGGGTTTATGTAAGAATAATATTGAGCAACAGTATGATCATCCTTATCTGTAAGATAGATGCTACATTTTGCGTTGATAGCTGGCTCATCAGGGAAGCAAATTAACATGGAGTTCCCATATTTAATTTTGTCCCTTCCCATTGAGTTCTCAAACCATACTCCATCTTGATTTTTTGCGTCGTTAGATTGTGATGGTGTTTGTGCAGACGCGTGCGTTACTGCGAGCAGGGCTACCGCGGTGATTATTTTTCTCATGTTTTTCTCCGGCACTTT
Organism: Pseudomonas sp. P5_B2; assembly: GCF_056400445.1. Taxonomy (NCBI): domain Bacteria; kingdom Pseudomonadati; phylum Pseudomonadota; class Gammaproteobacteria; order Pseudomonadales; family Pseudomonadaceae; genus Pseudomonas; species Pseudomonas sp. P5_B2. Next base: position 340 of record NZ_JBFULH010001398.1, read on the forward strand.
GTTTGCCTTCTAACGTTCGGTCAAGGAGTCGGCTTCGTCGGCCCCCGTTAGYAAAACGAGCGATTTGAGCGCATTGTTAGAAGGAATTAATTTGGCACTAATGTTCAAGACGCGTTTATCAAGGAGCAAGGCTCCACGCAGTTGCAAAATGTGGCCGTTAACATGCGCTCTATACGAGCTGAATTCTGAAATTACAGAGTGCGGAATTAAGTATGCTTCAATGATTTCATACGCTTCATTGAAAATTACAGCAATGAGCTCATCAAAGTCTTTTTTTTCGAGGTTGCGTATGAC
>NZ_JBFULH010001399.1:0-633 GCF_056400445.1 Pseudomonas sp. P5_B2
CTTGATATGGCCAACGAAAGTCAGCCCATCCCGCACCACTGAGGGATCCGAAGCTGGCAACCAATTCACGCTATCGAATGAGATTGAATGTGCATCTGGCCGCTTTGCGTTGATCTTTTCAGCAGCCTGGGTAAACGGTGTGCCCAATGCAATTGCCGCCGACATACTGCCAGGGAAAACAGCATTGGCATATTGCAGAGCGGATTCCCGGGAAGAGCCTTCCTTGACCAACTGTTCATGGAGCGCGCGTTTCAGGTCGATGACCCGATTCTCTTCAGGAACTACCAGCACCAAACGGGCTTCCGCGCCGTCGGGCCCATTAACAGAAATTCGGCCGAGCTTCATGTGATCTTCCTCTTTTTATTGACTCGAATGAACCTGAACCAGGTTTTCAAGATTCGAAGCTATACGACACGCACCGTTTTGTAAAGCTCAAAAATGAGCGCTTTTCTCGATGGCTCTGCCTCTATGGCTCCCGTTGCTTGGTCTGCTCTATAGGAATTGGGAACCCGACACCGAATTGGTAATTTCGCCTTGCAACAAATATACTGATCGTCTCGTTTTGTTTATAAGTGCGCGCAATGAATCAGCCAGAACATCCCCAGGCCGCGGAGCCAAGGAAACCATCAATGC
>NZ_JBFULH010001400.1:0-632 GCF_056400445.1 Pseudomonas sp. P5_B2
GTCTACATCAGTTCGACGGCGACTCACAATCGATCATTCACCAGTCCGAGATGATCTTGAGGAAGCGAATTTTGCCCATGCCGACTTCTGGGGGTATTTGAACTGCCAAACGGTTCCCCCCTTATGGGACGGTGTCACGGTCGATATACCCGCGCTGCCGGGGTTTAAAGTCAAAGATAGTTGTGAAGTGCTTTGGCGAGGACACTCAACACTGAACGGAAGTGGTCCGGAGATTGTCAGTGCCCGAAAAATAATTATTCGCCAGGCTTTAAGTGAGCAAGATATCCGTGAAGGTTTTTCGCTGGTCATCGAGCCTTATGAAACTCATATAAAACCAATGGTGAATAACGACTCCGCGACCGTCGTTTACAGGATATATCGAGGTGCGAAGCTAGTCGGCGTGTCGGACACCGCGTTAGTAAAAATAGACAGGATAATAAGTGGAGAAGACCTTCCCTGTGGGCCTTGAGCAAGCGTGGAAGTTTTGTTGCGCGATCCGTGGCGTACGCAGAGGTCAATCACTTCTTGAAGTCGTAACACAATAAATCGTGAAGGTATGGAGATCAAAATGAACGCGATAGTTGAAAAGGCCAGGCTGTCTCGAAGTGCTGTGCTTGCCAAAAGTTACGGAG
>NZ_JBFULH010001401.1:0-629 GCF_056400445.1 Pseudomonas sp. P5_B2
CTCCAAGGCCGCCATTACATTTAACACCCTCGCGCGCAAAGTTAATCGCTGGCCTTTGCAGACCTGTCCGCGAGGACATCTGGAATTCTTCGTTGAGCGACTGGTGCGCCAGAGTGGGCCCGCTGCCCCCGGTGTGACCGCGCGAGTTACGTCAGCACAGAAGCTTTCTTGAGCTTTGCATTCTCGAAGCAGAAGTTGGTCGCGTCGACGTAGCCTTCGGCGCCACCGCAGTCGAAACGCTTGCCCTTGAACTTATAGGCCATCACACAGCCGTTCTGAGCTGTTTCATCAGCGCGTCGGTGATCTGGAAATTCTCCTAAACGATAGATGTTTTTTTGCCTTTTGAAGGATTTCTGGCACCAGCTAGGGATCGTTTAAAAAGTACAAAATTTCAGAGGCTTCATCGAATTCACAGTGCCATTTGTGGGACAATCGACCAATCCAAAGTTGCCCCTCTTATTACTTCTCTAAACACCCACAGCGCACCATGCGTGCGCTTCAAATGAAACCAAGGAACATCTTCGAGACGAGGTGATCCGTCGTCCCGAAACTATTGATAGGTTTTTGATCATGTCTAACGGTCCTGTTTTGATCACTGGGGGCGCCGGTTTTATTGGCTCCCATCTGAC
>NZ_JBFULH010001402.1:0-628 GCF_056400445.1 Pseudomonas sp. P5_B2
GTACATAACCTTCCTGCACCAATGGCTCGAACTCGACTTCAGTCTCCAGCGTACCCATGAAGCTCAGGCCGAAATCTGCTTCGCCATTGACGACGGCGCTGAGTACGTCGTGGGCGCTAGAGTCGAGCACTTTTACTTTGATCTTCGGGAACTGCCGGTGGTAATGCGCGATCACGCGCGGCATGAAGTAATACGCTGCCGAGGGCACGCAGGCCACCGTGACATGGCCGAGCCGGGTCGAGGCGACTTCGCTGATTCCCAGCAGCGCCACGTCCAGATCGTCCAGCAAGCGCTCGACGCTAGGCATGAAACCGCGCCCGGCCTGAGTCAAGCTGACCTTGCGTGTAGTGCGTTCGAACAATCGTACCCCGAGGGCGTCTTCAAGTTTTTCGATGCGCCGGCTCAGCGCAGGCTGAGATATACGCACGGTGTCGGCGGCTTTGCGAAAACTGCCCTGCTCGACCACGGCGCGAAAAGCTTGCAGGTCATTGAGGTCGAAGTTGATGGCCATGGTGCGAACTCGGGATCAGACAGATTGATCAGCTTATCCTATGAATCTACAAAATTATTCCACAATGCAGGTTCCGGTGAGGTTGGAGACAGTGTGCGAAATGCGCTGGCAACGATC
>NZ_JBFULH010001403.1:0-626 GCF_056400445.1 Pseudomonas sp. P5_B2
CATGCAGGGCGAGCACACCCCCAAGGAGTGGGCCAGTAGCCGAACCCGCCATGACCATCACCGGGGTGGCTGCGACCACGCGACCGGACGGGTCCAGTCGCGCCAGCACACCGAATGCGAATACATGGGTAAATGTAACGACAGCGATGAGAATTGAGGTCGCTACGACGTAAACCCCATAGCCACTGAACTGGGTCACTGCGACAGCGGCAGCGGCTTGGATGAGAGGGCCAGCTATGACTACGCCCGAGGCCGACAAGTGGCGTTCGAGGATGCTGGAAAGGGCGACAGGTACGAGATTCACGAAGCCACTGATGACAAGCACCGTCGTGATCTGCGCCGCGCTGAATCCGTGCCAGCCCCCTACACGCTCGATGAAGCCGAAGACCATCGAATGGCTCACCATAAGTAAGCTCACGCCGGCGATGCCGAACCACACGCGCGCAGGCAACTTGGCGAGCGCGGATCGATCGTGCTGGAACGTACTGGCGACCTTCGGAAAAGCCAGCAGTCCGGCCAGCGCGGCAGTGAACATGATGCCCGACATCGTATAGAAGAATATGTTCGGGCCGAGCTTGCCCACTAGCGGAGGCAGTGTCGCCATCACCAGAATGGACACCAGGCTC
>NZ_JBFULH010001404.1:0-626 GCF_056400445.1 Pseudomonas sp. P5_B2
GACCTGGGCTGATCCGCAATGTACCCACGGCACGGGAAACCGCCTCGTAGAAAAACATCAACTTGTAATCTGCTCTGCCCGGAGCAGGACGCGGCAGCGTTGCCAGAGTGATCGTCTGCTCACCCGTCCCTCCATTGGTGGCGTTCATAAAGCCGACATTTTTGTTCTGCCACAGCGCTCTCTGCGAGGTGACCTTTTGCCTGTCATTGATGGCCCAGCCTCTCAGATCCTCATCAAACTCACCATTGACGATAAAGTTATAGTTGGCGTGAATGCTTTCTTCATTCATGACTGTGTCTTCCTTGCGCGCGGGGTACGCGTGGCCTTGTCGGGTGAACTCGTTTCGAGAGCGGGAGTGAGCAAATTTTCAACCTGTTGGGCGAAAAGGGTCCCGCCGTCCCGGGCTTCATAAACCAACGTCAGAATGGCGTCAGTCATTGACTCCAGAAACCGCCCTTGGGAAGGCTGTTCATGCCTGGGAAAGGTCAGCACATATTCGGCATGGGCGCCGGTGCCTTCGAAGGGCAGGTAGCGATCATCGTCCACCCGGTTGGCCATGCCGTTATCGTCCAGCCCCAGCGATAAGCCAATCTGTTGATAAGGGCGCAGGTTTTGCACCAGCGAAC
>NZ_JBFULH010001405.1:0-625 GCF_056400445.1 Pseudomonas sp. P5_B2
CGCACCGCGCGTTCGGCCATAGCAGCTGTGCTGCGCGAAACGCCAATACTAAAGGTCGATCTGCGGCAACGTGTTGAGGCCCATACCCCTTGCACACTGCAGGGTCTGAATCTTGCTGTTTCCTCACGCTTGATTGGAAAGTTAAGCGGGCAGGACGGTTTCGGGAATTTTAAAATACTCATGGAACAATGGCCAAGAGGCGTTAAGAAGTCGATTCCTCCATCAATGCTGCAAACCGTCCAAAGGCTGGCGAAGTGGTTTTCTACTGAGTCGACCGAAAACCTATACAAGCTTCTGTTCGGTATTCCCAATGAAATTCACGATTGACGCCGTAATCCTGTGGCCTCTTAACCCCGATTTTGAGCCTCGGGTCATCCCTTTTGCCGAAGGCAAAATCAATATAATTTATGGCCTGAGCGGCACAGGAAAGTCCTCAATCGTCCACATCATTGACTACGTATTGGGCGCAACGAAATGCCAGATCCCCATCGGTATTATTCGTAATACGGTCGATTGGTTTGGACTGAAAATTCGTCTTCTAGATACGCAATACATCGTTGCTAGGCGCAGTCCTGGCGGTAGCCAAGGAGCGAACGATTTCTACATGGCTGTCGCTGAGGACGAT
>NZ_JBFULH010001406.1:0-625 GCF_056400445.1 Pseudomonas sp. P5_B2
CGCTATAGCTGTGCATCGCACCAGACCCTTTCATGAAAATCATCGTTTTTCATCGCCCGGCTGGGCGCAATACATACCAATTCAGAGCGGATAGTGGGCGGGGCATGCCCTAATACCTGACGGAAGCTGACCTGCGCGCCAGCGACGACCACGCACCGTTGGAGACTCACTCATGAGCACCAGCCTCGTTATTGCCTTGGTGGACATTGCCATGAAGCCAGGCGCCAGCATGAGCACCCGTTTGATCACTACTCGACGCACCTGCCGCGAGTTCAGTAAGCGGCTCGATTCAATTCGCGAAGAACGTCGAGCCATGCGCCGCAAGGCCAGCAAATTGCGCCAGTACCTGCCATTCACCGCCAGCACCATCGCCCAGATCGAGCGTCAAGCTGACGACCACCGTCGGGTGGAGCGGGAAGACCTGCGCACGGTGCTCGCTGGCATCGGTCGTTCGTTGGTGATGGACACCGAAGGTCTGGACAAAGGGCTTGGGTTTGATCGGATGTGCGATCTGCTGTCGATAAACACTGTGGAGCGGGAGGCAGCGCGCAACGATGGGTTGGACACCCTCACCGATCTGGCGTTCGCCTACGTGCTTGAGGACAGCGCCACTCGCCGAGGCCAG
>NZ_JBFULH010001407.1:0-625 GCF_056400445.1 Pseudomonas sp. P5_B2
CAACATTGGCTCCGGTGCTGGCATGCAGGGGGCGAGAGCGCTGCCGCAGGCTGCGCATGCCGCGGCGAAAGGTGCGGTGCTTGCCCTGACGCGCCAACTTGCAGCAGAAGGCATCGCCGTTGGCGTACGGGTTAACTCGGTCAGCCCTGGTGTGATGAACACCCCGCCAGTTCAGGCGATGTATCGGGAATTTGGCGACAAGGCACCAGTGGCTCCTATCGTGGAACGCTCCCTCACCGGTAAGCCAGGCGAGCCGATCGCTGTCGCTTGGGCTGGCCTTTACCTGACCTCTGATGAGTCTGAATGGGTCACCGGGATCAATATCCCTGTGGACGGTGGGGCGAGCTCAATCATGTAAGTCGAGCCGGTTTCAGATTGTTGAACCCGCAGGCCGACTCAATACAGGCAAGAGTAGTTTTGACATGACTAACATTTTGATGAGTACCAGCAATGCAGCCAAGTTGCTGGCAAACCCGTTGCAGATCAACGGATTGCAAATTAAAAACCGCATTATCCTTGGGCCGATGGCAGTACTTCGCCCAACCGAAGACGGCCGCCCAAGCGAGCAGACCATTGCTTTCCTTAAGCGCCGCGCGCAGGGCGGAGTTGGCCTGGCCATCGTTGG
>NZ_JBFULH010001408.1:0-624 GCF_056400445.1 Pseudomonas sp. P5_B2
GTCGCTATCAGTCCGGTCGCCAGTTTTACAACGGCAATGGACTCATCGCTCAGGTGGTGTGCTGGCAATAACGTCCGTATGTAAAGACCCAACAGTGCGCTGCTGAATACACATGCAAAAGCAATCAGCGCGATGAGAAAAGGGCTCAATTCAAATCTCCAGTCATGGCACCGCAACCGCACGGATGAAATCAGTTGTTTACTGTATCTGCACGATGCCTGGTGGTGACCAGGTACCGGAACCCGCTGGAAGTATGGAAGGCGCGTGCGTCTTCGGCCAGTAGAGACGCATGACGAGGTAAATGGCGTCGTCGGGGGCTGGCAACCAGTTTGCTGCATTCTCTTTGCAGGGAGGTTCGTTCTGGATATAGAGAGTAAGCGAGCCATCCGCATTCTTGTTAAGGCCGGACAACATTGGTGAATTGATGAGGTAGCGGTTGATCGGGTTTTTGATCAATAGCTGACGCTTGCTGTCGTACATTGTGACTGACCAGAATGCATTTGCTGGAGGGAGCTGTCCGGCTGCAAAGGTGAGTGTGTAACGGTGACTGCCATAAAGTAAATTACCGTTCGCATCGTTGTGAGCGAGGGGATACACGGCTTCGACAGCATCATTGCCATAAAT
>NZ_JBFULH010001409.1:0-623 GCF_056400445.1 Pseudomonas sp. P5_B2
TTGCTGATCTTTGAAATCAACTAAAACTGATTTTGCGACTAATTCAGAGCTGTATTCAGTCCAGTATGAATCTTCTGAGTCACCGATCCATGAATAAAGCTTTTCATAAATCTCGTCTTTTTCATCGTTTCTCATGGAGTGGCTCCTGTTGGATAAGATGAAGTCACTGTGCCGTTTTCTTTAATTACTTGCCATTCAGCGCCATCAACGACTTTGGTGTGTTCGGTGATTAAAGCCCCTGGTTCGTTACGTATAATTTTTCCGGGCTCTAACGCTACCTCATCAGTATCTTTGAGAATTTTTACATCATTCCAGCATTTAGGCGAAAATGTATGCCTGTTTGGCAGGATAAAAGGGGACGGATTTATTTTCATCAGAGAAAATAAATCCGTCCCCTTTGTTGGTTCGTCGCATGCAATCTCTGGGCTATTTCGCTGCTGACTCAGCTTTGGTGAGTAAATTTTTTAGTTCTGCTTCAACTTCGTCAGTCGGAATCGTTTTTAGAATGTCGCTGATGAAAGGTGCGTATTCTTTTTCTATTGGTACGTCAGCCCAGTCGAGTTCGTATATGGCTATAATTTTTACATCTTTATGGCTGGAGTCGGAAAGTAATAGTTTCAGTA
>NZ_JBFULH010001410.1:0-622 GCF_056400445.1 Pseudomonas sp. P5_B2
GCATTTGATGCCTGAACCATTCCATGGTTGACAGGAATGCCGCGTCCCCTATGGGCGAGTGAGTGGCATGGCGCTGATTGCGCAGATTGTTGTTGTGTCCCAGTTCTTCCACTAGGTGTTCAAGCGCGATTTTCTTGTGTGCAGGATCAAGCGTCATCGCCACACGTATATGCAGCAGGTTCTGAAACATGTCTGACCAGGTCTGCAGGCAATCGAGAAGCCTTTCACGTACTTCGGGCTGATCGATCGACGGTGAATTGATCAGCGAAAGCAGCCGACTGTTCCTGAAGCTCTCCAGATAACCCTCGTTATCTTTTAACAGCCCGTCGGCGGGCTTGGCATTGACTGTTTCTTGAGCCTTGAAGACGACATTCGGTTGAAGGGTGTTCTCGTACAGGGCCTTACCGTTGAACTGAATAGATAGTGCCCAGAAACCATCGTTGGTGCCTTTGAAACCATGCCGCGAGTGGGGCGGGACCAGCACCATATCGCCCGCCTCGATATTTCGTTCTGTATCGCCAAGGGTTTTCCCCGAGCCGTCACAAATCAGGATCAGGCTCGCCTCGGGGTGTTGATGAACCGACAATTCCTGGTCCTTTTCAAGTCTGACCCAGCTAAGGGC
>NZ_JBFULH010001411.1:0-622 GCF_056400445.1 Pseudomonas sp. P5_B2
CTTTTCATGTCCCCTTGGTCTCACATTCGGTGCTCAAGAAGCTACAAAAAACCATTTCGCGTGAAAAAAAAATTTCTGTCTATGGGAAAATATGGATGCAACCGGTTGATTTAGTTTACCTTGGATCTCAAATTCATTGAAAACCCATGCCTGCACACGGCCGTTGACTGCTCCCCATGCGCAAACTTCTGTACCTGACCTTTTCCATGGCAATCATTGCCGCCCTGACAACCTACGCCATGTGGGCCGCGGACCGTCCGGTGGGCCATTACCTGTCAGACCTGCGCATTAACCTCGCCATCGATCAAGGGACACCCGCTGATCGCGGCAATCTGCTCGGCATCCAGCCCGAGCTGTTCCCGACCGACTATCAAAGCCCCGAGCGCTTGCACCGCAAACTCGCCGCCTATTTGCAGCAGGCCCGGGACCAGGGCCTGCTGAATGACAAGACTATCGTCGTGCTGCCCGAACATGTCGGCACCTGGCTGATGGTCAGCGGCGAGAAAGATGAGCTGTACCAGGCTACGACGATCAAGGAAGCCATGAACTGGCTGGCGGCGAGCAATCCCTTGCAGTTCGTTCGCGCGCTGATCAGCGCCGAGGGCGGAAGCCGCCTCGACGA
>NZ_JBFULH010001412.1:0-622 GCF_056400445.1 Pseudomonas sp. P5_B2
ATGAAACCGTGGCAAAAATCCGGTTGCGATGGAGCTTGGGCGTCGCAAGCAACCTCACTGCGGAGGTGGGAATGTTGATCAACATCAAGCCTATGCCGCCGCAGAAAAAGGCTGCGGGAACGACGATCGACGATGAAACGGTGCCGACCACCACCAGGTTGCATCCTAATAATGCAAAACCTGCGGACACACACATGTCACGGGGGACACGGTCGGATAACCAGCCGATGATCTTGTAGCTGCCCGCCAGAATGCCCAGTCCGAAGCAAGAATCCAGAAGACCAATGTAAGTGACCGGGTACTGAACGACGTCCTTTACGTACAGTGGAATCAGAATGGTGAAAACGGAAACAGGGCAAAGTTGATAAGCATTGCAATGATGGCCAGGTAAAATTCGACTTTCACTCCGTAAACAACTTTGAAGCCGGAATAAATCATGCTGAAGCCGCTGGCTTTCGGGGATTTTTCGCCTTGGTCAGTTACACCGATATGGCTCGGGATGGTCGCGATCAACGCCCCGGCGATGAGAATTGCAAAAAAATCGGCAGCAAGGGCGAATGTGATACCGAATCCGTAAATCAACCCGCTGGCCAGTACCGGTCCCAGAAGAATCGAAAATGAC
>NZ_JBFULH010001413.1:0-621 GCF_056400445.1 Pseudomonas sp. P5_B2
CTGATCGACCTTATCGTGACGCCTGATGAGAAGGAAAAACTGACGAAACACGGACTGCTTCCTGCGACACTTTTCGCTCATGAGGTAGTTCTGCACAGCACCGGCCGATTCGAGCCGAGCATGTGGGCACGCAGCTACTTTGGAAAATCGTTCACCGAAGGCTGTATGTTTGAAACCAAAATACCGTTTACTTGCTCTCCGGTGCTGGCAAAAGGAAAGAGGCYAGCGTGGCTACCGCGTTTTCGATGTCTGCTGGGTGAGCTATGGCAGCGCAAACATATAGTGATTGATTTTGGAGGTTTGGTCGGATGCCTGATGCAATCGAAGTAGAGCTTCACGGTAAGGATGTGAGTGACTTTCAGCTGAGTCGCTTAGTGCGAGCAAACCACCGTAAATACAGCGTGGCGATTACTGCTTTTATCAGTGATGCATTCATCGCCGAGGATACGTGTGCGGGCGTTTCTTTTGACCACGCAGAAAAACACGAGGGATACCGCAAAGCAGATGGAGCCATCCTTCGAACCGGAAAAATTCACACCGTACGGAAAGAAGGGCGTTTCTGGCTGCTCGAAACACAAGATGGCAATTACATCATTGGCAGCTTTTTGCGAGGCGTTGGAC
>NZ_JBFULH010001414.1:0-621 GCF_056400445.1 Pseudomonas sp. P5_B2
CGATTTGTAGCAGCTGTCGTAGCAGCTGTCGAGCACCGCGAGGCAGCGTCCGGCGGCGCAGCCGTCGCAAAGTCTCGGCAATCGGGTTTTATCAGGCACACCGCAGACGCAGCCTCGCGTTGCTCGACAGCTGCTACGGRGAGGGTGGTGAGTCAGAGTTTGTTGATGGGATTTGTAGCAGCTGTCGAGCACCGCGAGGCTGCGTCCGGCGGCGCAGCCGTCGCAAASYCGGCAATCGGGTTTTGGCAGGCAAATCGCASGCGCAGCCTCGCGTTGCTCGACAGCTGCTACGGGGAGGGTGGTGAGTCAGATCTGGTTGATGCGATTTGTAGCAGCTGTCGAGCCCCGCGAGGCAGCGTCCGGCGGCGCAGCCGTCGCAAACCCGGCAATCGCGTTTTGTCAGGCACACCGCAGACGCAGCCTCGCGTTGCTCGACAGCTGCTACGGGGAGGGTGGGGCGTCAGAGTTTGTTGATGGGTTTTGTAGCAGCTGTCGAGCACCGCGAGGCWGCGTCCGGCGGCGCAGCCGTCGCAAAGTCTCGGCAATCGGGTTTTATCAGGCACACCGCAGACGCAGCCTCGCGTTGCTCGACAGCTGCTACGGGGAGGGTGGTGAGTCAGA
>NZ_JBFULH010001415.1:0-619 GCF_056400445.1 Pseudomonas sp. P5_B2
CTGTTGCTCAGCCTTGTCGAACTGTTCGGCATCGAGTTGCAGGAACAAAAAGCACGCACCGTAAGCGTGCGGTTATTTGCAGGCCTGGCGCTGGTCGGTGGATTGCTGCTGCTGGTGGGGTTGTCGGGGCGGGTGTGGATTGGGGTKTGGGACACTTATCGCCTGCCCGCCATCWTCGGGCTCTGCGTGTTCTATGCCCTTGCCTCCATATTCTGCGCTTTCCGTTTGAAAGCAGCGGTCTTCGATGAGTCCTCGCCCTTCCATGGCACCCTGGAAGAATTGGCCAATGATCGGGAGCGCCTGCTGCCATGAGCCTGCCTGAACTGCCCCACAACAGCTCGCGCACGGAAATGCGCAAGGCACTGATACGCCTGCGCATGGAAATGCACCGGCAGGAAATTCGCCACGAATCCAGGGAACTGCTACTGCCCTTGCAGCGGATACGCGGGATGTCGCATGACCTCCAGAGCAACTTTGGCATCAAGCATGCCCCCCTCTGGGGTGTGGCGGCGGTGACCTTGCTGGGCTTTTTGACCGGCAAGAGCACCCGCAACGGCGGCGTCAGCAGCCTGAGTCGCCTGGTTCGTCTGGGCACCAGCCTCGGGCCCTTGATCAAGCT
>NZ_JBFULH010001416.1:0-618 GCF_056400445.1 Pseudomonas sp. P5_B2
GTAGTAATCCATCACCTCTTCCGGCGCGCCATCCTTAATCACCGTGCCGTGTTCGAGCAGGATCGCCCGGCTGCATAACGACTGGATCGAACCTCTATCGTGGGACACAATCAATAACGTCGTGCCCAGACGCTGAAACTCGCGAATGCGCTCAAAGCTCTTGTGCTGAAAATAACTATCACCTACCGCCAAGGCCTCATCGACGATCAGGATGTCTGGACGAAACGCTGTCGCCACGGCAAACGCTACGCGCATCTGCATACCGCTCGAATAAGTGCGCACGGCTTGGTCGAAGTATTCGCCAATCTCGGCAAAAGCCTCGATCTCTGGCATGGCCTGGTGGATCTGCGCAGTGCCAAAGCCCATCAAACCGGCCGCGTGATACACATTCTCGCGACCGGTCAAATCAGGGGTAAAACCCATGCCCAACTCGAGAATGGCAGCGATGCGGCCGTTGACCTGAACGCTGCCCTCCGTGGGTTGCAAGGTTCCGGTGATCATCTTCAGCAGCGTAGATTTTCCCGCACCGTTTTGACCAACGATACCGACGGCCTCTCCCGACCTGATGGAAAAGTTGATGTGCTTGAGGACCCAGTGCTCTTCACTGGGTTTGGTGGG
>NZ_JBFULH010001417.1:0-615 GCF_056400445.1 Pseudomonas sp. P5_B2
GCCTTTATCACCGCTGCAATCTTGTTGTTCACGCCAAATTTCTGGATTGCACTGTGCACGTGGAAATTGATGGTGCGTTCACTGATGCTGAGAATTCTGGCGCATTCATAAGCCGTCTTGCCGTCGGCCGACAATCTGAGAATTTCGATTTCACGTGTCGACAAATGAGGTGCGCATGCGCCCGGCAGGCAATGATGCAGTTTTTGCGCCACGTGGCCATGCAACTGGTGGTTGATAAAAATGGCGTAACCCAGATTTTCATACAATTCATAGGCAGTGATCGGGTTATTGCTTCTGGCTAGGCTAAACATGCTGCGAAGACCGTGGCCGTCATGAATCGATTGTGACCAGCCATACTGCAAGCCTTGTGTTTTTTGTGCTTGCCGGAACTGGGGCGCCTTTGAGAAAACTTCATCTTCCCAAAGAATTGGCAGCTCTGAATGATTGCAATGAGCCAGTATTGGATCTATGTCCCAGAAATGGTTTTGTTCATATTTCGTATTCCAATCCAACGGATAATTGTTAAAACTAACTGTATCGCGATGATGCGCTACTGATGGGGATGTAATTGAAAAAGCACAGAAGGTAAAGCCAAGACTCTGAACGAGATTGAGT
>NZ_JBFULH010001418.1:0-614 GCF_056400445.1 Pseudomonas sp. P5_B2
GTACCGGCTGTCGGCATCGTGTTGCAAAATGGCATTTTAGCCACTGTTTGTCACAAAATGTTAGCGTTCAGGTGTGAAAATCTGTTCGCGAATACGGTCAATGCGCCCGCGCGGTCTCAACGCCCTATCGTTTAAAGAGCCAGACCAGTACAATCGCCGCCAAACATTACGCGCCCCCCTTGGTTGATGACGGGAATGAACCCCGTCTCAGCGCACTTCGACTCGGGCCAAGCGCTCCATATGCTGCTGTCCACTTATTGCCAGATGGACCTTCCGCTTCTGACCGGGATGCATTTCCCGTGGTTTGAATAACGGAAACGGGTACTGAATCGGTACTGCCGCAACCCTAGCTACTCTGAATGCTTCGCAGGAAAAACCTTTGATCTCTACAGCTAACATCACGATGCGGTATGAAATGCATGCCGGTGATTGCTTGAGATCAGTGTTTATTGGGCCAAATCGGCATGAGTAATCACCGGTAAACCATTGAAATGCATCCGCTGGTCCCAAAGCTGGTCCCAGCGGGCAACTTTCACCCCATGCCGAATCTGCATAACCCCACCTCCGGCGTCCTGCCAATCGTTAAAAATCCTTCATGTAAAGCAGTGCTACGC
>NZ_JBFULH010001419.1:0-614 GCF_056400445.1 Pseudomonas sp. P5_B2
AGCAGGCCCCGTGCCAACTTTTTAAAACACTTTAAAATCAAAGACTTGATAAATTTTCGGGTTTTCCAGTCGGCCAAAGCCTGACAATTTGTTTCCGTGTTACTCGCTTTTGCCCACGTTTTCGGCGATGCGGTAACACCCGCAGACCTCACTGTGCGCTGCGTGTTGGCGCTGACGCCGAATTGAAYCAGTKGCCGAKATGTCACTGACCCAGTCTTATTTCTCGCGAAGCATTGCCTATGCTGGATTTCTGCCTACTTGGGGTAGGGCAGTCTTGCGTCGGCGCGTGGATCAATTCGGCGTCTTTCCGCACCACGGGCTTTTCAGTTCAATAGTGAAGGCAGATCTTGCCAAAGTGACTGGCTGTGATCTGGTGGGCAAAGGCCTCGGCAATCTGCTCCAGTGGATATCGGCTGTCGATGACCGGGCGCCAGCTGAAGTTTTCCAGCGCCCGCACCATGTCCTGCTGCTGCTCGCGACTGCCGACGATCAGGCCACGCAGGGTTTGCTGCTTGCGCATCAACTCCAGAGTTGGAACGCTGCCGGAAATACCGGTGAGCACGCCGATCAGCGCGATATGGCCGCCGGGTGCGCAGGCGCGTATGGATTGGGGC
>NZ_JBFULH010001420.1:0-614 GCF_056400445.1 Pseudomonas sp. P5_B2
CTCATACCGATCAGTTAGCTTGAGGGACTTGCTTGCCCACAGAAATCTTTAACCAACAGATTCTTATTGCCGCAACTTCCTGAATGACACTTCAACTCACGTATAGGCTCACTCATGAAAACCAACAAAGACCGCCTCATCCAGAAAAAAGCAGAACTTAGTGCACACCCCATCTTCTCTGAAATACATTCGCTGTCGGTACTTCAACGCTTCATGGAAACCCATGTATTTGCCGTGTGGGATTTCATGTCGCTGACCAAGCGTCTGCAACAGGAACTGACGTGCGTTCAACTGCCTTGGTTGCCACCACGAGACCCCCAGGCCGCGCGCCTGATCAACGAAATCGTGCTGGGTGAAGAGTCCGATGATCGTCCGGCCCAAGGTCATTACAGCCATTTTGAACTGTATCTGGATGCGATGCGCGAAGTGGGTGCCAGCACTGTCGCAGTGGAACGCTTTGTAGCGTTGCAGCAGGAAGGCGTGAGTTATGACGTCGCGTTGCAAAGCGTGGACGTCAATCCGGCGGCGGCGCAATTCGTGCGGCACACCTTGCACACGGCGTTGCATGAACCGGGACACAGCGTGGCCGCAACGTTTTTGCATGGTCGTGAGAG
>NZ_JBFULH010001421.1:0-614 GCF_056400445.1 Pseudomonas sp. P5_B2
GTATCCCGGTGAAACGTTTGCCTCCTCAGGACACCCTCAGGGAACAACTGAGCTGTTTCATGTGGAGTCAGGGACGCTTCATCTTGAGGTAGGCGAAACCGAACTGATCATTACTAAAGGCAGCGCAGCAGTAGCCAAGACAGATGTACCCCATAGCTATTCGAATAATGGGAAGTCCAAAGTGGTATTCACGATGTCGGTAACGGAGCTACACCGTCCTACACGGGAACTCTAATATTCAGTGGCTTGCGGGAGCTTCAGTAGCCCTCGGTCACGTCCGGCGATACGGCGTGGCTCATCGACGCTAGCACCTCGCGCAGATTCATAAGGGAGAACATAAACGTGATCGATGTCCACAACCTGCTGATTGTCTTCACCGCATATATCATCGGAGCCGCAAGTCCTGGCCCTAGCAATATGCGGATCATGGGCGTTGCCATGAACCAAGGCCGGCGGTCGGCATTGTCGCTCGCAGCAGGTGTTATCAGTGGGTCGTTCTTCTGGGGAATATTGGCGGCCACCGGCGTATCGGCCGTGCTAACGCAATATGCGCAAGCGCTCGTCGTCCTCAAAGTGGCAGGAGGGCTCTACCTCCTCTTCCTGGCCATAAAAGC
>NZ_JBFULH010001422.1:0-612 GCF_056400445.1 Pseudomonas sp. P5_B2
TGTCTATACTGGGAACCAGGTAATAGTCCCGTACTTGAAGGTTTGCTTGTTCCATACGCACAGCAATTGTGATGTCAGGGGCCAGGCTATTGTCGAATCTGAGTTTCCAGCGAAGCGTTCCAGCCGGTGTGGGTTGGCAACGGGCAATGACCACGGATGCCGTCCATTGATTGTTAACGGTCAGCAGGTCATTCTGATCGCTGAGTTCGACTCTTGCCCCAACGAACTTCAAGTGGTTTAGAACATCTTCAAGAACCTGCGGATGCAGCTGTCTTAGAGACCGATTGATCTCCAAATATCGATAGTCTCGATCTGGTGTATAACCGATAAGGGTGTAGGCACGTAAAAGGCCGCCGAAGCGATTTATATAGATAGTGCTGGAGGGCATGTTGTCCTGCTCGTCGATGAGCATCCCAGATAATGAGCCCGCCCGCTCTAATAGGGTACGAAGCAGCTCTAGCAGTTGTGCGTCATCCAGGCGGTGCGAGCGCTGTAAGATGATTTCGCGTACGTCGGCAAACACCTCCAGTGAAACAATGCCTTGGAATGCGCCATCACAGCGAACCCACTTGTCGGGTGGGTTGCGACTGATGCGTTTGCGCAGCTTGGAGG
>NZ_JBFULH010001423.1:0-610 GCF_056400445.1 Pseudomonas sp. P5_B2
GTACATCGGCGGTATCTGACTGATTTGCCCACGAAAACCCGGCAAAACAGCTTCGACATCGGCGCGACCAACGGTCACCGGGCGTTCCAGCAAAACTTCACCCTCGGCATCGGCCGTGGTGGTGGTCTTGCCAAGTTGCGCCAGGGTTTCATAGGCCTTGTCGGAATCGAGCAGGTATTGCGAAAACTTGGTGGCTTCACCAAAGCACAACGGCAACACGCCGGTGGCCAGCGGATCAAGACTGCCGGTGTGCCCGGCCTTCTCGGCGTTCAACAACCAGCGAACCTTCTGCAATGCAGCGTTGGAGGTGAACCCCAGCGGCTTGTCGAGCAGGATGATGCCGCTGACGTTACGACGGATACGTTTGACCTGAGCCACCGATTACTCCTTGGCGTCTTCGGGTTCAGCGGCTACCGGGTGCTGATTGTCTTCAGCCACCGCACGCTCGATCAGGGCCGACAGGTGCGCGCCACGCACGACGCTTTCGTCGTAGTGGAAGTGCAACTGAGGAACGCTGCGCAACTTCATTTCGCGGGCCAACTGCATACGCAGGAAACCAGCGGCGGAGTTGAGCACCTTGATGCTTTGTGCGATGTCTTCGGCGTTGTCC
>NZ_JBFULH010001424.1:0-608 GCF_056400445.1 Pseudomonas sp. P5_B2
GAACGACTCCGGGGAACAGGGATAACTGTTGGACGAGAATTGCTTGCGCCAGTTCAAGGTCGCTTGCATGAAGTTTTGGCTGGGTTTGGCGCAGATAAATCAGAGCGTATTCCAGCTGTGCCGCACGCAATTGGCCGTCGCTGGCAATGAATGCCGCAGCATCATCGTGGGCGAGCAGCAGTTTACGGTCGAAGGGCGCGGAGGTCACCAGACTGGAGCCATAACCACTGGCCGCAGTGCCTTGAGTAGAAAGATTAAAGGCATCGAAGGCATGGGCCGAGCCCGACCAGCAGGCTACAAGAATTACCGGAGTGATCAACAGCTGTGAATGAAAACGCATGAGACTCGATAGCTGAAAGCGAGTCCCAAGGCTAGCGCAACGTGTGGTCTAGAGCCAGTGCCGAAACATGGGGACACGTTGGGCGTGTCCCACGTCATGGCGTTCGCTTAGATGGTCAGAATCGCCTGCGCCAGCTGCGCATCTGTTGCATTCAGCTGTGGAGCCTGGTGGCGAATGTGATCGAGGGCGCTTTCGAGTTTCACCCCACGGATGGACCCTTCGCTGGCAACGAAGCTAGCGGCATCATCACGGGCAGCCAGGACAATCT
>NZ_JBFULH010001425.1:0-607 GCF_056400445.1 Pseudomonas sp. P5_B2
CCAATACCCAGCCGCCAAGGATACCGAACAGACCGCCGCACAAGATCACCCCGCCAAAGGTGAGCAGGCTTTCTGTCAGACCGTCACCTTGGGCGCTGGCGATGATGAAGCTGTAAACGACCACCGCCAACAGTGCGCCGATTGGATCAATGACGATGCCTTCCCAGCGCAGAATGTTGGCGATCGAGGACTTGGGGCGCACGACACGCAGCATCGGTACGATAACGGTCGGACCGGTAACCAGGTTTATGCTGCCGAACAGGATGGCCAGCATCCAGTCGAGACCCAGCAGCCAGTGCGAGGTGAGGGAAATGACTATCCAGGTCGAGAGTGCGCCGATTGTCACCAGTCGATGGACGACGCTGCCAATCTGGCGCCACTCCGAAAGATGGAGCGTCAGGCTGCCTTCGAACAGGATCAGCGCCACMGCAAGAGACACCAGAGGCATCAGCAAGGGGCCGAACATTTCCTGCGGATCGAGCCAGTGCAATACGGGCCCGACCAAAATGCCGGTCAACAGCAGAAACAGGATCGCCGGCAGCTTCAAGCGCCAGGCCAGCCACTGGCAACCCAATGCCGCCGCACCAATGCCGCCAAACGCTAACAG
>NZ_JBFULH010001426.1:0-607 GCF_056400445.1 Pseudomonas sp. P5_B2
TCCAGGTCACGGACAGCATGTAGTTGCGGCCTTGCAGCAGACCGCCCGAGCCGTATTTGCGACTCGCGTCACTACGGGTACGACCGTCGTTGTCGAAAATCTGGCCATAACCGACGGAGAAGACCTCATCAATGTACTTCTTCAGAGTCCAGGGCGCACCCATCCACCACGCCGGCATCTGATAGATGATGGTGTCCGCCCAGAGGATTTTCTGTACTTCGGACTCAGCGTCGTAGGCGTCTTCTACGCGAGTTACCTGGACCTGGTGGCCATTGCTCTCAAAAAGCTCTTTGGCGATCTGGGTGAAGTGATTATTGAGCTTACCCTCGGACGCGCCGTATTGGGCTCCCGCATTGACGATGAAAATGTTACTCATAACTGAATATGCCTTGAAAAAAGAAGATTGGAAGGCGGCCGTTACCCGCAATGCTGGGATTTACGTCGCCGCGCTGTCGGTGGACGCGGACAGCGGTGCCAGCAATTCGGCCTGTTTAAGCATGATCTCGATTTTGGCGTGAACCACACCCAGCGAGTCCGAACCTGCCGCATAACGCACGGGCGGTTCGGCCCAATCGGAGAGAGTGATCAGTGCCGCGCCAAGCTTGGC
>NZ_JBFULH010001427.1:0-605 GCF_056400445.1 Pseudomonas sp. P5_B2
TTTGCAGCGTGTTGGGCTCACTTGTCTGTTCGGATTTACGTCCGAACAGACGGTCGCGCAGCAACTTGATCTGTTCTTACAAATCGACGATGTGGGTCTGGTAGGACTGAGCCACTTCCTCTTGACGACTGAATGCCTCAAGCAACATTTGCTTGAGCAAAACACGATTATCTGGAAGGTCGACGGGGATGTGCTGTTGACCATCAAGTTCGTCGACGATTCACATCAGGTGTTGCACTTACTCCTAGAGACCGTCAGGCGAACGAGTGAAGTTCAAACATACTGAGCTCAGTTCTAAACAACAAACCGGACCCAGTTATCGTTTAAATCCTTCACCGCTCTCCTGCTCTATTTCTGAGTTTTGTTAGCTTTTCTAGCCCCAAATATTTTGCTGAGAAATACAGATCTGAGAATCAAGCGAGAGTTTTTCCGCGCACGTGCAGCCACCTTGGTTAACATTGGCCGGGAGCATTGGGGGGGCGAGTAAAGCACGTTTAAGTTGCTCGGCACTCTGCTTCCAGGTTAGCCACGGCATGTTAACTGAATCTATGGTTGAGCCATCCCGATAGTCCTTTAACCACTGAGCAATTGCGTCGGCCAAGCTC
>NZ_JBFULH010001428.1:0-601 GCF_056400445.1 Pseudomonas sp. P5_B2
CTGGTGACGCTGATCGGGCTGATCAGCAAGCACGGGATTCTGATCGTCGAGTTCGCCAACCTGCTCCGCAAGGAAAAGGGCCTGACGGCTCGCGAAGCGGTGGAGGAAGCAGCGGCCATTCGGCTTCGTCCGGTACTGATGACAACGGCAGCGATGGTGTTCGGCATGGTGCCGTTGATCATCGCTACGGGCGCGGGTGCGGTGAGCCGTTTTGACATCGGGACGGTGATCGCCACAGGGATGTCGATCGGTACGCTGTTTACCCTGTTCGTGTTGCCGTGCATTTACACATTGCTGGCTAAACCCGACACAAAAGAACACTGATAGACCTGTGGGAGCGGCGATGCGGCGATCCGACATTTGATCAGCCTCATGGACTGGAAATCAGATCAAAAAAAGGCCTCGCAATGCGAGGCCTTTATATTGGCTTCAATCTGGTCAACCTTGGGGCCTTATTCCCTGAACGAGCCCGAACATGAGCAACAAGAGGTCATTGTCGGGTTGCGCTGCCACGGAGGCTTTGATGGTTCGTGGTACTGGACAGTAAGCATCGTTGCTCACTGAACTGAGGACTTGTGTGCGAGGCTGCTCCCAGGCAGCC
>NZ_JBFULH010001429.1:0-599 GCF_056400445.1 Pseudomonas sp. P5_B2
CAGAACGGATTATATCGGTGTTATTCCTCACAGCTTGCTCCAGCTCGCAAAGAACTCATTTGGACTAGAGATGCTGGCAGTCTCACCACCGTCTCCCGAAATTCCAATTAACCTGATATGGCACCATAGTCATCACGGTGATCCGGCCCACGCTTTCATACGTGAGCAGTTGGCTAGCGCAGTAAGACAGGTTGCTGAGGTTCCCAGTTTGTAGTCTCAGTGATCCTAGAAGCTGACGACGACGCTTCATAGCAGAGTAGACGCCGGGAGCATCACCAATAAAACAATAAGTTACGTAATAAAAAAACCCGCACAAGGCGGGTTTTTGTTTTATAGCTCAAGGCAATCAGTCAGCCAGACGCCAGGTCGTACCGCCCTTCCCATCTTCCAGCACCACACCCATCGCTGTGAGCTGGTCGCGGATGCGGTCGGATTCGGCCCAGTCTTTACCCGCACGAGCCGCCAGACGCGCAGCAATCAGCGCATCCACTTCAGCCGCATCCACACGCCCTTCAGCGCCGGCCTGCAAGAAGTCATCGGCCTCAAGCTGCAACACACCCAGCACGCTCGCCAGTTCTTTCAAGCGCGCTGCCAGACCC
>NZ_JBFULH010001430.1:0-599 GCF_056400445.1 Pseudomonas sp. P5_B2
CCATGAACAAGGCGCTGGCCCAGGCTAAACAGGTCAAAGACATCACCCTGCGCCAGGGCAGCCGCAACAGTTACCCGATCTACGACACCAAGGGCCAGAAAATCACCGGCTGGCGTGAACGCGCCGAACTGCGCCTGGAAAGCTCGGACTTCGCCGCCCTGTCGAAACTGACCGGCGAACTGCTCACCGACCTGAAAATGGGCGGCATGGACTTCGCCATCGCCACGCCGACGCGCAAGGCCAGTGAAGACGCACTGCTGAAAGAAGCCGTGACCGCCTTCAAGGCTCGCGCGCAATTGGCAACGGATGCGTTGGGTGGCAAAAGCTACAAAATCGTTAACCTGAACCTGAACAGCAACGGTTACCCACAACCGTACATGCGCGGGCCGATGATGATGAAAGCCGCCGCGATGGATGCAGCGCCGGTGACTCCTGATGTTGAGGCGGGGACGAGTCAGGTCAGCATGACGGCGGATGGGGCGATTGAAGTGTTGATGCCTTGATTCGATAACCCCGTACACAAAAACGGCGATCACTGGAGTGATCGCCGTTTTTTGTTGCCCACCCAAAACTGCGCCCCTGTAGGAGCGGCCGAAGAC
>NZ_JBFULH010001431.1:0-599 GCF_056400445.1 Pseudomonas sp. P5_B2
CGCTGCAAGTCCTCACCGGTTGTCGTGCCGAGCCTTCGCTTGGCAATGCACAGCCGGAAGACCGTTTCCAGTTCGAGCGCGAAGGTTACTTCGTCGCGGATATCAAGGACTCGAAACCAGGTCATCCGGTGTTCAACCGTACCGTGACCTTGCGTGATTCGTGGGGCCAGTGATTCAAGGAACCTCTAAAGTGCTTTCGATCTACAACACGCTCACCAAGAGCAAAGAAGTCTTCAAGCCGCTGGATGGCAACAATGTGCGCATGTACGTCTGCGGGATGACCGTGTATGACTACTGCCACATTGGCCACGGCCGCAGCATGGTCGCGTTCGACCTGGTGACCCGCTGGTTGCGCTTCAGCGGTTATAACCTGACTTATGTGCGCAACATCACGGACATCGAAGACAAAATCATCAATCGTGCCCGCGAAAACGGCGAGCCGTACGATGCGCTGACCGAACGCATGATCGCTGCGATGCACGAGGACGAGGCGCGCCTCAACATCCTCAAGCCGGACATGGAACCGCGGGCCACTGATCACATTCCGGGCATGCTGAGCATGATCCAGACCCTGATCGACAAGGGTTACGCCTACGCTC
>NZ_JBFULH010001432.1:0-598 GCF_056400445.1 Pseudomonas sp. P5_B2
ACATAACCGTTTGCCTATCCCTTATCGTAAGGGGGAAACGGTGTCCTGTCTTTCATGGGGCTCGTTCAATCTGTAGGGAAGCTCAGGGTCATCTTTACCTCTATTCCGTTCAGAGAAAAATGCTCGATTAAGCGGCATGTGCTTTGAGCTGGGCCAGGCTTTGGCCGAGCTTATCACTTAGCAAAGAATTGATAGCGGTTGCACCTGATTGCTTTTGCGCTAGAGCGCGCATTGACTGAAGTCCTTCAGGACAGACGATGCATCAGGATTGTGGCTAAATAATATTATTAACGCTACATTCCGTGCTCGCGTAACGCCATGGGAAAGGATCGAGGCAAAAGCCTCCGTACATAAAGCGCATAGACTACGAGACGGAACTATGAAAGACCCTGACGCGAGCGCCAGTGCGGCGGGCTACGGCTATCAGTACGAGCGCGCGCTCTTTCGCATCTTCTCTGCACCCCACGCCCAAACTCGCTTCGGCATCGAAACCGCAGATGACGTTGAAGAGATATCTCCAACGTCCACGGGTACAAGGCGCGTTTCAGAGCAAGCTAAATTGGTCGTGCGCCCGCGCAAGAATCCCCTTCAAGACAGT
>NZ_JBFULH010001433.1:0-598 GCF_056400445.1 Pseudomonas sp. P5_B2
TCCTACGATTTCGTACCGTGTTACGTGTCATGTATCTACATAACATTTTATAGAAATTCTACGCCGTTTGATCTTGATTTACTAGAAGACCATAATAGTGCTTTATGGCTTCTTGACCCTTTGTGGTGCCCGGAAAACCGCCCATTGGCGTATTCGGGGAGAAACACTCCGATTCTGAAGGCAAAGTACGATGGAAAAGGCAGATCGGTACCTCAACGCCGGTACCCGGGAGAACACCCGAAAAAGCTACCGGGCGGCGGTCGAGCACTTTGAGGTGACTTGGGGCGGGTACCTGCCCACGACCGCCGTGGGCGTCGTTCGCTACCTGGCGGAGTACGCCGACAAGCTCTCCATCAATACGCTGAAGCAGCGTCTGGCAGCCCTTGCGCAATGGCACATCACTCAAGGTTTCCCTGATCCGACCAAAACCCCTGACGTTCGCCAGATGATCAAGGGCATTAGGGTCGTGCACCCCGCAAAGGTTAAGCAGGCCGCCCCGCTGCTGCTGAAGCACCTGGAGCAAGCGGTCACATGGCTTGAAAGGGAAGCTACAGTCGCCCTTGAACGCGGAGATTACAAATCGCTGGTACGTCACCGT
>NZ_JBFULH010001434.1:0-593 GCF_056400445.1 Pseudomonas sp. P5_B2
GTATCAGCGTGAAGTCGAGGCGTTGCTGGGGAGCGGCGTTGTCAAAGGTACGGAAAGCGGCTTGCTTGCAAAAAAAATCGCGGCAGCTGTGAAAGCTGATCGCAGGTCTGTCYTCAAGTACCTGTATCAACGATATGATCAGAGTCCTGTCAGCGATGTGCAGAAAGTACGCAGCGTCTTTCCCGAACTGCCCGCCAGTTTGGCGCAAGAGTTTATGGATACCACCAGTAGTGTCGAACGCTTGCGTCTGCGTGAAACAGGTCGGGTCCCCATGGTTCTGGCGCAAAACGTCCGACAGGGGTTGGCCGATATCCGTTTGGACCGGGCGCTGGCCGGTTTTTCGTTACGTGCGCCAGGCATGGCGCGTTGCGCGCAAGCGCAACCAGCTTGGCTGTGGTGGCCTCGCTGGTGACTTGGAGGTGAAAGTCCTCTACACACCCGGCAAGGGGAAGTGTTAGCCAGAGGCAAGGGTGTCGCGGGTGACCGCGAATCTGAAGGAAGCCCGAGGCAAAATGCTGGCCTGACGAACAGCAAGCGGATAGAGGCGGCGCAGCGGGGTAAAGGGGCGTGTTTCCCTAAAGCCCAATACTTGC
>NZ_JBFULH010001435.1:0-591 GCF_056400445.1 Pseudomonas sp. P5_B2
AACAGAAGCAGTTGAACACCTGGGTCAGTTTTCGGTCAGTTGCAACAGGGTAAACACCTCGACGGCATTCCTGCCCCCCCTCTTGGCGCGGTACATGGCTTCGTCGCCATAGCGCAGCAAATCGCGCAAATTGTCAGCCAAGTCGGGATATATCACCACGCCGATACTTGATGAAATGAAGAGTGTTACACCGTTATCCATGACAAAAGGYTGTTCAAGTATCAGGCGGATTTTCTCCGCGACCACAACGGCATCTTCTGCACTCCGGGCATCCGGCAGGAGGATGACGAATTCATCACCGCCAATTCGCGAGGCGGTATCAGACTCGCGCAGTACAGACCCCATACGGGATGCGACCTGGGCCAATAACCAATCTCCGGCCTCATGCCCGTGTTGGTCATTGACCGCCTTGAACTTGTCCAGGTCAATAAACAGTAACGACAGCTTACGTTCTTCCCGTTTGGCGAGCGCGATCAGTTGTCCCAGCCGATCTTCCATCATTCGGCGGTTTGGCAAACCGGTCATTCGGTCGTAGAAAGCCAGTTTGCGGATGACTTCTTCAGCCGCCTTACGTTCAGTGATGTCCATGGC
>NZ_JBFULH010001436.1:0-591 GCF_056400445.1 Pseudomonas sp. P5_B2
CGCTGGTGTTGAGCGRAACCTTCCTGCGCCAATGCCCGGAGCAGCGGAACGTTGCCTTGGTGCAGACGCTCTACAAGTTCATCAACGACGTGGTGATTTTCGAAACCGAAATCGTCGACAAGACAGCGCGAAGTATCGCCAAGAATCGCTTCGCCGTGACGTTCCCGTTTGCCTGCCGTTACGACGCCATGACCGTGGTTGTGGATGAGGACTATCACGCGTTGGTGGCCATGGACTTCATGCAGCAGACCATCGCCATGACCGGTATCACGCCGATCGGGTTACCCGACGAAATCGAGCTCAGTCGAGCCATCCCGGCCGCCGTGGCGCTCGCGCCGGAACATCTGCGCGGTGCCGTTGAATTGATCTGCGTGGCCATTGCCGAAAACACCGTGACCGGCGATGTCGCGGCGTTCGCCAAGGACGATACAGTCAAGCAATCGATCAAGGGCCTGATGGCTGATCACTTGCTGGACGAAGGTCGCCACTCCAGCTTCTGGGCGCGGCTGGTGCGCATCTACTGGCACACCGCGAGCGAAGACGATCGCCATCGCATCGCGCAGATTCTGCCGGTGTTCATCGGCCATTACC
>NZ_JBFULH010001437.1:0-591 GCF_056400445.1 Pseudomonas sp. P5_B2
GGCAGCCACCGGCCACCGCGACCAGGACACGGCAGCCACCGGCCACCGCGACCAGGACACCGAGTTGTATATCGAGGCGGAGTTCATCGACGCCAAAACCAACCAGACCTTGGGCCGAGTAGTGCGCAAAGTGTTTGGCACGACCCTGGAAAACGAAAGCCAAAAAGTCACGGCGAAAGATTTCAAAACCGCTATCGACAAACTGAACTCTGATCTCCTGCAATTCATCAAGTAACTGCTTTCAAGTAATAAAGAGGTCCGACCAGCGCCCCGTGAAAGGGGCGTTGGCGTTTTCACCTACGATCACTTTTTCATCCCCACCCGCCGTCGCATCTCGGCCGTAATGGTCTGCCGGGTTTTCTTCAGGTCCGCCCAAGGCTCATCCCCCACCTCGGCCAGGCGTTCATGCACGGTGTGCACGTTCCATTGATTGCCGCCCTTGAGCTCGGCGACCTCCTCGCGAAAGATCGGCACCGACACCGGCAGCCCTTCACGGGTGCGTACGGCGTAGGCGCAAATGGTGGTCGCGCCCAGACCGTTGCGCAGGTAATCGATGAATATCCGCCCTACCCTGTTTTTCGGTCCCGACAC
>NZ_JBFULH010001438.1:0-591 GCF_056400445.1 Pseudomonas sp. P5_B2
TCTTGAGCCAATAAATGTTGCCAAATACCTGAGCAAGGTAATCGATCGAGAACAACCGCAACTGATCCTCTTTGGAAAGCAGGCCATTGACCAAGAGAACAACCAGACCGGGCAAATGGTTGCGCAGTTGATTGGTAGTGGTCAGGCCACCTTTGCCTCTGCGATCAGCTATGTCGATGGCAACTGGTTAGTCGAACGGGAGGTCGATGGTGGCAGCCAGACTTTGGAACTTTCAGTGCCAGCAGTCGTTACCTGCGATTTACGTCTCAACGAACCGCGCTATGCATCATTGCCGAACATTATGAAAGCCAAGAAGAAGCCGCTTGAGATTCTTGCCGCTGATAGCCTGGGTGCAAGTGTGAAAGAGCACACTCGATTGCTAGAGGTTGCACCGCCACCAATTCGTAAAGCAGGCATCAAGGTCGGCTCGGTATCCGAACTCTTGGATAAATTGAAAAACGTATCGGGGGTGATTTGATGCGCACACTGGTTATAGCCGAGCACGCAGCGGGACAGCTTACGGCAGGTACATTAAGTGCTATCACTGCTGCTGTAGAGCTGGGCCTAGAAACTGATCTGCTTGTTCTAGGC
>NZ_JBFULH010001439.1:0-590 GCF_056400445.1 Pseudomonas sp. P5_B2
GAATGGGAACAACTGCATGCAGCCTTCTATGATAAGGCTGGTGGCGATGATTCGATGGTGAAAGTCGGCCAGGTCATGAAAGGTGTTTTGCAAGGCTACATGATCGATAAGAAAACGGCAGACGCTTATAACATCAAAGATCTTTCGGATTTGAAGAAGCCAGAGATTGCGAAGCTTTTTGACAGCAATGGTGACGGTAAGGCGGATCTGACGGGTTGTAACCCTGGTTGGGGTTGTGAACTGATGGTTGAACATCACATGAAGGCCTATGGCTTGGGCCCTACAGTAGTGGACAACAGAGGGTCATATTTTGCGTTGATGGCCGATACTATTGCTAGGTTCCAACAAGGTAAACCTGTGTTGTATTTCACTTGGGTGCCTCAGTGGATTGCCAGTGTGCTTGTTGAGGGGCGTGATGTAGTTTGGCTCCCGGTTCCATTTACGTCATTGCCTGATGGTAAGGAAAGCAAAGATACCTTTTATCAAGGTAAGAATCTTGGCTTTCCAGTGGACACTGTTAACGCAGTCATGAACAAAGAATTTGCAGAAGAAAATCCCGTGGCTCGTAAGTTTTTGTCTGAGGTCAGCAT
>NZ_JBFULH010001440.1:0-590 GCF_056400445.1 Pseudomonas sp. P5_B2
GTAGATTTTCTGCTTGGCTATGACTTTGGCTTCGGAAAAGGTCGAAGGAGGGCTTGAGAAGGCGGGGGTAATTACCGAGAGGGTCAGCGTTGCTACGGACAGCAGTTTTTTCATTGGTAAGCATTAGCAGTTTTGGGGCGCACATTATACGCATGGGCTCCACGCTTACCCTGCAGTTATTGCATTGAAATAGCTTTGCATCGAGTGGTGACATTGAGATGAATACCCTCACGCTTATGCCAAGGGTTCCCAGGAATGGAGTCCACTTGCCGTTGAGGATTTCGGTACGAACTTTCCCAGTCAGCTAAATTCTAAGGTCTGTATCAAGTCGAAATAAAAGTGACGAACGTGTTAGCAGCGTTTGTTGCTAGTCTCCATTGCAAATTTATAACGTATGACGGGAAGGCGCCTCATGTCCTTTGTGAACAGGTACGTTGCTGAGATCCTGAAGCTACAAGTCGCTCTCTATCATGCCCAAGCTCGTTTGCAAGCCGATACTGATCCTGATGCGCTGCATGCCCTCAGGATTTCGGTACGCCGCATTCGTAGCCTTTTGGCCCCTGTTCGAAATGTTGAGAGGATGGCTCCGC
>NZ_JBFULH010001441.1:0-587 GCF_056400445.1 Pseudomonas sp. P5_B2
ATGGACTGCTGTCCCTGGCCGAGCTTGGTCTGATTGAGGACGCCGGTACGCCTCAGGTGAACAATGCACTGCGACTTGCTTCGGTAGCTAAGCTGAAGTTAGAAGTGCGTGACGACACGTTGACTAGATTTTCGGCTTATCGGCTTGTTCGGTCACTACGGATGCGGCGAAGCATGACCGACCTGTCGGAGTTCGACGACGCGAAGAATTCCAAGGATGTGAAGGAAGGACTCACTCATGACTATCAAGCCGTTGCACGGCGGTTGATTTCAGCATGGGCTGTCAACCCTTCATTGGTGCAAGTTCTGAGGTACGCACTAGATCTTTATCCCAGCACAGACCTACTTGAGTCCGTTGAGCAGGCATTGATGAGCAAGATCGAGACCTCCTCATCGGATGAGATYGGCCGACACGTTGCCTTCTATGTACTTGCGGATCTGTTTAAGGCAGGAGCTACCGAGACGGGTAGGCAAGCTGAACTTGACTCGACCTTCAAAGTGGCCGACGTAGATGCTTATCGGCGCGCCCTGGCGGATCTGGCGAATCGTATATTGAGCATGAAGAATGTCCCTTGGTATGTGCAGCAA
>NZ_JBFULH010001442.1:0-587 GCF_056400445.1 Pseudomonas sp. P5_B2
CATGCAGCGGCATATGTGCAGGATTTTATTCAGCGCCACATAGGGAGTGGATTTGTTGCCGAGTCGTTATCGAAAAGCGGTCAAGGAGAAGTGCACGTACCGCCTAATTGTTAGTTTTTGGCCAAGTAAAAAATCCTCAAATAAATGTTTATAAAACTGCTTTCCGTTGTTAAAGCAGGGGTCACTCCCTGGACGAAGTTCAACCGGCACCAACAAAAACAATAGTATCGGGAGAAACAGCATGTTCAATCCAATCCGTCGTTACAGTTGCTCTATGACGCTTCTTGCAGCCATTGCTGCTGCAACGCTCACAACCTCCGCTATGGCTTTGGATACAGTGAAATTCATGGCTCCAGGTTCAGTTGGAGGCGGGTACGACCAGACAGGTCGGATCTTGGGTAAAGCCTTAATAGAATCCAGCGCGGCGAAGTCCATCACATTCGAAAATAAGGGTGGGGCCGGGGGCACTTTGGGGCTTGCGCAATTTGCCAACAGCACCAAAGGTGATCCAAATGCACTGCTCGTGGTCGGTGCGATCATGGTCACTGCGGAAGAGCAGAACAAGCCTCAGATCACCATGAAAGATG
>NZ_JBFULH010001443.1:0-586 GCF_056400445.1 Pseudomonas sp. P5_B2
TGCCCGGAGTGACCGCGAACGGCCGGGCTGTAGGAACGCAGCTTGGCTTTTTTCGGGAAGATGTATTCGAACTTCTCGGCCGGGTTGGTCATGTCTTTCGGGATATCGACAACGACCGGGCCCGGACGACCGGATTGCGCCAGATAGAACGCTTTCTTCATGACTTCCGGGATTTCCGATGCGTGCTTGATCATGAAGCTGTGCTTCACGATCGGCCTGGAGATACCGATCATGTCGGTTTCCTGGAACGCATCAGTGCCTACCATGTTGCTAGGCACCTGGCCGGAAATGACCACCATTGGAATGGAGTCCATGTAGGCCGTGGCAATACCGGTGATGGCGTTGGTTGCACCCGGACCGGAAGTCACCAGTACCACGCCGGCTTTACCGGTGGCACGGGCATAACCGTCAGCCATATGGGTCGCAGCCTGCTCGTGACGAACCAGGATGTGGGTCACTTCCGGCTCTTTGAACAGGGCATCGTATACATGAAGAAGAGCACCACCCGGGTACCCGTAGATATATTTGACGCCTTCGTCACGCAAGAAGCGGACGAGCATCTCACCGCCAGATAAAAGCTCCACGT
>NZ_JBFULH010001444.1:0-586 GCF_056400445.1 Pseudomonas sp. P5_B2
AATGCGCAACATATCCATCACGTGAATATAGCAACGAACCAAACTATCCAAAATAATGAAAACAAAGTCAACATCCATTCAATTCACAACCACAACTAAACATTACCAACACCTAGTCACACCAAATATGAACTCAATAAAGAGCTGACGCGAGTGTTTAGTTTTCATCCACCCACACTTATTTAAATACATGTTGTATGCGCAGGAAGGCGCTAACGGATATTCGCTCGACACGCCATCAACTCTGGGCAAGCAAAAAGAGAGAAACCAATTTTCACCAGAATGGGATTCCAATGAGTTTGGCGAAAGCAGTAAGTTCTTGCGTCAGTCGCCCATTAAATGACGAACTCAGAAAGTAGCTGGTGTGTTTGAGACGACAAGACCGTCAAGTCAAAGTCAACTGCTCGGCTCGTTGGCGATAAGCGTCGGACAGCGCTCGAATAGTCGGATGTGAAGCGTTGACCAATGCTCTACCGGCGACCTGCAAAAAGTTAAGATTCCCACCCTCCAGCGCCTTGGTCAGCCAACCGAGCGCCTCATCGATTCGCCCTTGTGCTGCCAGCACAGCGCCGTAGCTGAATTGCCC
>NZ_JBFULH010001445.1:0-586 GCF_056400445.1 Pseudomonas sp. P5_B2
GTACAGTGTTGAATCAGTTTGCGCTCATCGTCTGGCCACAGGCGCGAGCGATCATAGATGTGGGTCAGTTCGTGCAGCACCGTGGCGAGCATTTCACGGCGGACCGTGCCATGAGGGCGATGGGTCTTCTTGCTCGCAGCACTGCCGTCGGTGAGGCTGGCGAGCAGGTTACGGTTCAAGTCGAGTTCGGACACCAGCGATGCTTGGCCATAAGCATTGCTCGGCATGTCATCGGTCCAGCCGACATCTATGCGCCGGTCCAGTTGCTCGATAAACCGCGGCGGCAGCGCCTGCATGGCTTCATCGAGCAATGCCTGGCTGGCTTGCTGTTGTGCCGGGTTAAGACCTTCAGTCTTGAGCTGTAATTGCAGGCCGGCGTGGGCCGTGCTGCCGAACAGCATCATGACCCCGGCCAGCAGCCAGGCGGCTGACGGCTTCACAGTGCGAGGATGGCTTCGGCGAGTACCTGATCACTGGCATCCCGGGCTTCCGGCACCCGATCACGCAGAGTAATGAAAGCTGCTTCGAGGTGCGCGCCGCGGATATCGCCATTGCTGGCCACGAAACTCGCTGCATCGTCGTGTGC
>NZ_JBFULH010001446.1:0-585 GCF_056400445.1 Pseudomonas sp. P5_B2
GGATTCGCGCCAACCTATCGATGAAAACCTCCCGGATTTCGCGCTGCATGGTACTGATGAATCCGACGACAACTTCGCAGCGTCCCGCCAAGGTCTTCCCAACTATGGGCAAKATCGCGAAGCAATGCGTGCTGGTCGGAGCTGGACAGGAGTTCCGGGCGTTATTTTTGAGGATTACGCCGTTGCCGAGAGCATTCCCATTGTCGATCGGACGCGGGAGTTCCTGGGTAGCGGGGATCTCGCAATTGTCCGTTTACGGCGTGAATTGATGGAGCGGATTCGTCAATCGGAAGCCAATGAAGACAGCGTCCAGGCGCAAGCGAGCGACTACCGTTCATTGAGAGCGTTGGCTGACATGATTCCTGTTGGGACCGTCATTCAGGACTACACGGAGCAGAAGCGTCAAGAACGCAGAATGACTTATCTCTGATCCCGTCAGGCCGTCAGCTCGATGAGCTGGCGGCCGAACGCTCCAATAACAATCCATGGTTCGGGCTAGGTTGCGAAATGCCAAACACATTCAAGGTGTACATCAAATCAGTCACCCATGAGGCAGATGGGGTACTGGCGTATGAGCTAAAAGGG
>NZ_JBFULH010001447.1:0-585 GCF_056400445.1 Pseudomonas sp. P5_B2
GGGTTAACCGCGTCTTAATCAAGATTTTGATATGGAGCCACAACGACCGGTTACTGATATAGGTTTTCGTTTCACCCCGATAACCGCTGTTCTGTGGGAGGCTGATCCCCGGTTTGATCCGATGGCGAGCCATATAGGTATCAGTCTTGCCCGTGTAATAATAGTTATGCGCTTCGGCGTAAGGGCGCTGGCCAATCAGAAATGTGGCCCAATAGGGCATTGAACAGCTGTGGCTAATTATCGATGGAGATGCGGCGAATGAGTTGACCTACTCGGATGATGCGGGGGTCGTTAGGGCTGACCTGTTTGACTTCTTGGTCGTCGTGCACGTGAATTGACCCTAACTTCCAGACCTTGATGATCTAGCTGTTCCATCCGTGGCGTTCTTACATGAAGAGCACTGAGCCAGGCAATCGCAGCTTCACTGCGAGGCGGTGGCCAGCGACACGGGGCTGAACAGGATAACGGTGATCAACGCGACCGTGCGATCCAGTATTGGTCAGAGCCCTTCAAGCTGTGTCTCCTGTAAGAACATGCTGGCCCCTTACAGCGGGAAGTTTCTTTCTGGGCTTGGGGAGCAATCAG
>NZ_JBFULH010001448.1:0-584 GCF_056400445.1 Pseudomonas sp. P5_B2
CTATCCGAAGGCTCCTACGACCTGTGTCGAGAAAGACGCCTGGCGAGATCTAGAATCAGTGCTAAAGAATCCCGCGCCTAAGTCGATGCCCTTCTAAGATTATTTTTTCTTACAGGTATTCTCACCACTACGGCCGTTGACAATTCCCGGCCGGGTTCGCATAGTTTGATCTACGCAAACGTTTGCGCGAGTCTGTTGGGGCCCGAAGCACCGACGATAGGAGCCCCGGCGTTACTCCGGCGTAAGCGTTGCTCACAATAATCATAAGATCGGAGTGAACCCATGAAGCTGCCATTCGCTGGACGTCTTCTTGCTGTCGCTATGCTGGCTGTCGCATCCGCCGCGCTGCCTGTCTCATCGGCCTTCGCCGAATCGCCTGAAAAACCCAAAGTCGCGCTGGTCATGAAATCCCTGGCCAATGAGTTCTTCCTGACCATGGAAGATGGCGCCAAGGCGTACCAGAAAGACCATTCCGGTGAATTCGAGCTGATCTCCAACGGCATCAAAGACGAAACGGATACCGCTGGCCAGACACGCATCGTCGAGCAAATGATTTTGGCCAAGGTCAATGCGCTGGTCATCGC
>NZ_JBFULH010001449.1:0-583 GCF_056400445.1 Pseudomonas sp. P5_B2
GCCGACCTCAACCAACTCGTACCGTTCAAGTACGACTGGGCCTGGCAGAAGTATCTGGACGGTTGCGCAAACCACTGGATGCCGCAAGAAGTCAACATGACCGCCGACATCGCCCTCTGGAAAGACCCGGAAGGCCTGACCGACGACGAACGCCGCATCGTCATGCGCAACCTTGGCTTCTTCTCCACCGCCGACTCCCTGGTTGCCAACAACCTGGTCCTGGCCGTGTACCGCCTGATCACCAACCCGGAATGCCGCCAGTACATCCTGCGCCRGGCGTTCGAAGAGGCGATCCACACCCACGCCTACCAGTACTGCATCGAATCGCTGGCTATGGATGAAGGCGAGATCTTCAACATGTACCACGAGATCCCATCGGTCGCGAAAAAAGCCACCTGGGGCCTCAAATACACCCGTTCGATCTCCGATCCGAAGTTCGAAACCGGCACCGTCGAAACCGACAAAGAGCTGCTGCGCAACCTGATCGCCTACTACTGCGTTCTGGAAGGCATCTTCTTCTACTGCGGCTTCACCCAGATCCTCTCCATGGGCCGCCGCAACAAAATGACCGGCGTCGCCGAGC
>NZ_JBFULH010001450.1:0-583 GCF_056400445.1 Pseudomonas sp. P5_B2
GTATTTATATGGTTTATGATTTAGTGGTAAGTCATTTTGTCTCATCACTATATGACATTTATTCATTAATTGCCTTTGCTTGTTCCATGAGCCACTCCCGAAACCGTCTGACAACGTACTGATTGCCGTCCCGCCCGCGGTGTTCCAAAAGACAAAACTTTGCATCCGTTTGCAGAACATTGTCGATCGGTTTGACCAAGGCACCTGTTTCTAGATGATCTCCAACCAGATGCGACCACGCTAAGGCAATACCTTGTCCTGTCAGAGCCGACTGAATCAGCATCGAATAGTTATTGATGTTCACTCGGTGCCGAGGTGCTTTAGTTTCATAGCCCAATCGGTCAAACCATTCTGGCCAACCGATCCAGTCGGTTTGAGGATCATCCAACCATAACCATGTCGCAGAATCGAGTTGATCAATGTTCCGTATTTGAGGGTGTCTTTCTAAATAGTCTCTGCTGCAAACTGGAAAGACTTCCTCCGAAAACAATGGTGTAACGATCATATCCGACGGCGCGGTGCGGCAGTAATACAGGGCAATATCGCAATCGAGGCGAGAATAGTCTTTGACGCGATCATAGGC
>NZ_JBFULH010001451.1:0-582 GCF_056400445.1 Pseudomonas sp. P5_B2
GTACTGCGACTGGCACGCATGGTGGCCGTCAATTACCTGCAAAAAGGCTTAGAAAGCTCCCTTCCAGCTAGTCGAGTCGTCGCACTTATAAACTACGCACTGGATAAGACTCAGGACTCGTCGAAAAGCAAGATTTGGCTTGAATACGATAAAGCCAGGATTTTTGTAGCTGCCGGCGACATCGTAAGAGCACGAGACGCCTATATGTCCGTGCTGAGAAACAAACGCGGTGAATCCTGGGCATGGTTTGGCTTGGCCAAGACCTACGAAAACGAACCGGAAAAAGCTATTTGCCTAATCTCTTTCGGCTTAACCTGCGCTCATGACCCCATATTCAGCATCCCCGGACTGGTGCGACTGGCGGAGTTACTTGCCCAGACAGGCGTGCATGATTACGCCTCAAAGGCACTGGTAAAACTGACAAAAATCTACAGCAATAATAGCTGGCCGCTTAAAGGCAGCATCGTTGAGCTTACGTCATCTGCATGGTTTGACGCATCGCTGGATACCAGTGATCTTGATGCTCATGTAGAGGAGCTCGCAATAGGTGCCGATCAGTACGCCATGGTCAAACCTACCTAC
>NZ_JBFULH010001452.1:0-581 GCF_056400445.1 Pseudomonas sp. P5_B2
GAAGTGGAACTGGGTAGAGTGCTGGGTCGCCCGCAAAATCACGCCAGAGCACAGGAAAGCCGGAGCAGATGGGTTGTTCCTGCACATAGTGGCCCTGTTGTTATAACGCTCTGTCAGGAATTGCGCAGTCACCGGCCCGGACTCGGCTGCCGTTGTACCGACTGTTAGGGATTCAATCGCTTGCGCATGAGAGTCCGGCACCTTGTCTGTTGCAACTTCGTGACTCACGCAGCCGGCCAGCAACAGCGTCACCAACCAGAACATTACTCTGCTCATCTTTCCACTCTCGCAATTTTTAATCAAAGAAATAATAAACACGCGCACTTCTCCCACCGCACTTGAATAACAAAATCGCGCCACCACAAAGACGGTGTTAATCCAGCTTTATGACGAGATCAGCCAACCTGCAGACATCCGAACAACTACTATTAACTTAATGAAGTTCTGCCCCCTTCACACCTGTCAGAAATTACAGTAATGGAGCTAGATCCAGACTTAGTCGAAATTAAAACCGGTGCCGTTATGACCCACCAGCGAACCGGACCCTCGGCGGAAAAATCGAGGCACCGGGATCATCAGCC
>NZ_JBFULH010001453.1:0-580 GCF_056400445.1 Pseudomonas sp. P5_B2
GTACGAAGGGTCGGGCGTTGCCGCTCAGGAAGCCGTGGCAACGCCAACCGTGACCAACACACAACCCGCATCAGACACACTGTCGGCCAAACAACAGACGATCCCGCTGATCGCAGCCTTCATGGCCACGAGCGACATGGCCACGAKCGACATGGCCACGCTCAACGCCGCGTTGAATCAAGGGCTGGATGCCGGGCTGACGGTCAGCGCAGCCAAGGAATTGTTCATTATCGACGGCGCAACACATATCGAAACCTACTGGGTTCCCCAATATGTCGACGCCGCTGTTGGCAAGCTGACAGGGTTCTACGCAAGAACTCTTTGATTCGCTGTTCATTTGACACGCCGCAGGCGGGACATGATTACATGGGATAGTCCCGTGCTCCTCATGAGAGGTTCTCATCAATGTCCCGCGCCAATCTAAACGACCTGCAAGCCTTCGTGGTCATCACCCGCGAAGGCAGCTTCACCCGCGCCGCCGCACAGCTAGGCGTCTCGCAGTCCGCCCTGAGCCATACCATGCGCGCTCTGGAGACACGACTCGGTCCGACTATCCGGACATCAAGGTCGAAATCACAAT
>NZ_JBFULH010001454.1:0-578 GCF_056400445.1 Pseudomonas sp. P5_B2
AGAGGGCACTGAACTGAAACCTGTCCGCATCGAGGCCGGGTTCAAACTGGACGCTGCCGACCAYGAAGTCATCCGCCGCACTTCCCACCAGCGTGTCATCCCCCGTGCCACCAATCATGAAGGCGCCAGCACTGCCGGATTGAAGCGTGTCGTTGCCTTCGTTCCCCTCAAGGGTTGTCTGGAAAGCGAACTCGGCGCTGCTGCCGATCACCAGGTCGTTGCCGGCACCGCCGAAAGCACTGCCGAAATCCTCGATGGTGAGCGTGTCGTTACCCTCGCCGCCAAACAGATTATCCAGGCCAGTGCCGCTCAGCAGCACGTCGTCACCTACACCGCCATCGAGCAGGTCCTCGCCCGCCTGGCCGAATAACTGGTCGTTGCCGCCGAGGCCGAAGATCTTGTCGTCGCCATCGGTGCCGACAATGATGTCGTTGCCATCGGTGCCAGCCGTAACGAAGACGGTATTGTTACCGAAATCGTCCACTGTGAAGTTCTTGACGCCAATGAACTTCACCGTGAAATCGGTGCTGTCGAGCCGGCCGTTGTCATCCTCGTCCGCTATCAGCCAGGTGTTGCCC
>NZ_JBFULH010001455.1:0-576 GCF_056400445.1 Pseudomonas sp. P5_B2
GGGTAATCACTGAGGGCCTGGCTGTAGCGAAAATAAGGGTAATCACTGAGGGCCTGGCTGTAGCGAAAATAAGGACCGGTATCGCCCTTGGCCAAGGYACGTTTGGCTTCATCGTAATATTGGCGTTGGGTGGACAAGTCCACCGCCTGGGCTGATTGCACGGCTGTGGCAGTAAGAAGCAGACAAGATAAAAGACTGAAAAGGCGACTGCGCATGAGACATCCGGGCAGAGAAATCATGATAAGTAGGGCAATGCCCGCACTGAATAATCTGTAGCTTAGCCTTTTGCCAGCGACGGGCGAAAGCTTTGCAGGCCCACCGGCATAAGTTCGCAACATTTGTTATGCAGTGGGTGATCAGGTACTGCGCATCGGCCTTCTGGTTGTGGGTGATCTGGTACTGCGCATTCAGGCAGTCCAGTTCGGTGAAGTTGAGCTTGGGGTCGTAATACTTGACGAAAGTCGCCCAGTCGCCACGCTCGGCCAGCCAGCGCAGCCAACGTAACTTCATCCAGTTGGCTTGCGGCAGGTCACCGTGTTCGGCGAGGACTTTCTCGATTTCGGCATTGCTGGCGGT
>NZ_JBFULH010001456.1:0-573 GCF_056400445.1 Pseudomonas sp. P5_B2
CATGGAGTCATTCTGGCGATTACGGCACAGCGTCGGGCGGCAGTGGCAGTTGGAAAGCGCAAAGCGATCGCGGCGGCTCGGCCTCCGGCGGTGAGGGCAGCTGGGGCGGCTCAGGCTATCGTGGGGGCTCGGCTTCCGGCGGGGGCGGCAGCTGGAGTGGAAAGGACGAAAATGGCGGAACGGCATCCGGTGGGGGTGGTTCGTGGCATGGCAACGGAGCCGAAGGCGGTACCGCTTCAGGTGGCGAGGGCACATGGCACGCACAGGGTGAGAATGGCGCCAGCGCCAACGGTTATCACGCGAATGGCTATGGCGCGACGGCCTATCATCCGCCGACCTATGGCACCAGCTACTACCATCCGCCAACGGCTGTTTACGCCAGCAGTGGCTGCTACAACTGTGGCTATAACGAGGGCGTGAATCCCGCAGCTGCGGCTGCCGTAGGTGTGGTGGCTGGGGCTGCTGTCGAGTCAGCGGCCAATCAAAAGGCCAACACAAACGCCTATGCAGCTGGCTACAACGCTGGGATGACAACGTCTGCGGCGCCAACTATGCCGATGGGTTCAACCTTTG
>NZ_JBFULH010001457.1:0-572 GCF_056400445.1 Pseudomonas sp. P5_B2
GGTTGAAGCGATGACCATTAGCCGGCTCATAGGGGCCATGCACGCGGTAGCCATACAGCGTTCCAGGCCTGGCGTCCGGAAGGTAACCATGCCAGATCTCGTTGGTGAATTCTGGCAGCGCAATGCGCTCAATTTCACTCTGACCATCCGCGTCGAATAGACACAGTTCGACCTTGGTGGCATTCGCAGAAAAAATCGCGAAGTTGACACCCGATCCATCCCACGTCGCACCCAATGGATGCGGTAGGCCTTCACTGACGCGGCTGGCTGGACGGTCTTGGCTTGATGCACTGGCACTCACTGGTTGATCAGTCATGATCAAGCACTCCGAGAGAATATATGGGATGGGGGAATGACCAACGCGGTCTATCGATAGAAGCTCATGGCGCGTAACAGTTCAGGATATTTGCTGCCTCATTGGCATACCCAATTCGGTACAAACAAACCCAGCTTTGGATTTGCCATATCGCGTGACGGGAAATGTAATATTTTGAAAGATCCGGGGTGGGGCGGTAGTCAACCGAGTTCAGTGCGCATGACCTGGTCAGACTGGCTCTGTCGTTGGCTACAGC
>NZ_JBFULH010001458.1:0-571 GCF_056400445.1 Pseudomonas sp. P5_B2
CTACAAACACAACTGAGCCCGACCGGAGCCGGGCTGGAATCGACCTTCAACTCTTAGCTGAAATGGCCCGATTCGGTGCAGTCGAGATCAGCCATTAGAGCAGCCGTTACCCATCACGCTGTAGTTGAGAATATGGCGTTGGCCCTTGGAGTCTTCGTATTCCATCTTCATCGGGACAACTTCACACACGTTCGGTACTTCGCTCATGGAAACAACTTTGGCGATGTCCAGGTGGGTGGCGTAAGTGTATTGCTCTACAACCGGTTGTTGCTGTGCGACATCAGTCGGAACCTCGTCTGCCATGGCGGTTGCGCACAGGCTGCTGAGGGCCAGAACTAATAAAGCTTTCATTTCGGATTTACCTTTTAGAGGTCGAATGGGGTCACGCAACCTTTGTGGGGTTGCGTGTGGAGCTTGGGTACCGGAGTGTTTGATTAACTGCCTTTGTGGGGGCTGTATCTCGGTTAATCAGATTGCCTGGTTGGCGGGGCAAATTTTAGGCGTGGGGGTTTTATTCATATAGGTGGGGTTTTGATAAACACTTTTGACAGATTTCGTAACAATCCCCGAG
>NZ_JBFULH010001459.1:0-569 GCF_056400445.1 Pseudomonas sp. P5_B2
TCGGGTTTGACCGCAGGTGCGGCAATTGTGGCAACAGAAGCGCTGGTGAGCAGGGCGAAAACCAGAGAGTAGAAATAGCCAGTACGCATAGTTGAAGCTCCATAACATCGTTTTAGAAAGCAGCTTTTCCGAAGCTGCCTTCCAAACTTAGGCGATGGAATGGAACTGTCAAAAGTGTGTCCGTTACCGGATGTGAAACAATCAGGGCTCGAGGCGGCGTTGCTGGTAGATCCAGTCGACGATTTCTCCGTCGGGTGTGTAGCCGCTGACGGTTTCGCGCAGGAGTTGGCGGACAAGGGAGTAATCGTCCAGTTCGACGGCGTTGAGTAATTGAGTCAAACGGGGCTTCAGGAGATCCCAGGGTAGATGGTCTTCGTTGGCGGTCATGATCATTGGATGTTGAGTGGCCGCTACGTTGTCGCCGATGAGCAACTCTTCATAGAGTTTCTCGCCCGGGCGCAGACCGGTAAATTCTATGGAGATATCACCTTGCGGGTTCCTCTCCGAACGAATGCTCAAACCGGAAAGATGAATCATCTTCTCTGCCAGTTCGACAATCTTTACTGGCT
>NZ_JBFULH010001460.1:0-567 GCF_056400445.1 Pseudomonas sp. P5_B2
ACAGAAACCTGAGAGGGGGGCGTTGCTCGCCTCCCACTGGATTGGGTGTGGCGTGGTTGGCCCTGAAGCCTCACGTGTGCGACAAACCAACCGTCATTTCAACACAGCTACCCCTGATCAAAGCCAAGTCGCACACGCTTGATACTGACACGCTAACTTCAGCAATCTCACTCATGAGTTGAATCATGTGGCTTACAACTGTCTGTGCAGCCTGCTCGTATGGAAGCGTACTGAGGGACGATGTAACCACATCTTGAAGCTGGTGCCGTGCTTTGTCTGCCTGCTCATAAGTGAAGCCACCGGGTAGGCACAGAACGCTCCCACAACCCAACTCTCTCAAGCTGTGGGCATTGTGCGACTGTAGGTAATAAGCAACCCGCGTGACGGCATGCCCCTTGCTGTCCACATCTACAAACGTGAACACCCAAGACGTTTTACGCAAATCATCATCCAAGCGAGAACAGTCGAAATGAGCTGCTGAATAACTTCTACGGGCGTCTAAAATTAGATCAAGCACGTCAAACGGGTCACTGAAGCTCACACCTCTCAGCGTCGATTTCACTTGGT
>NZ_JBFULH010001461.1:0-567 GCF_056400445.1 Pseudomonas sp. P5_B2
GGATTGAATCGCGATTGGATGAGCAGGGAAGCATCTGGGGCGGCTCATCGTTTAAGTTCGGCGTATTCTCACGCAAAGACACTGGCGACAAAGCGAGCGATTCCAAGCTGAGCTATTCGAATACCCACGGMTAGTACTCATCACTAGCAGCTCAGTTCCACCTGAAAACACAGGCTCGCAGTTTTTCACTAGTCAAGCATCATGGGCAAAATTGGCTCCGACTGAAGCCTGATTTACTCGCTCAGGAGTCGGCAACTACCGGGCTGGTGCTGGATACGAAATGGAAGCTGATCGAGGCCACGAAGGCCAACGGCACCGACAAATATGGACTGGCGCAAGCTGACTTCTATCAGCTGAACGCATATGGACAAAACTACCTCAACGGCCACGGGGATGTGATCTTGATATACCCGAAAACCGAAATTTTTACACATCCGTTACCGGTGTTTAATTTTTCCAAGACAAAAAACCTCAATCTTTGGGTTCTCCCGTTTTGTCTAACCTCAAAAGCTCTGCTACTACCTTCTGATCAAACACTTGCCCAGGTCATCGGTATTAAACCTAGCG
>NZ_JBFULH010001462.1:0-566 GCF_056400445.1 Pseudomonas sp. P5_B2
CAATTCACTAGGCACGGTTGCAATTAGGTTCGGGTTTTTCTCCAATATCATAGGGACTGTTATAAAGTGTGGGGTTGTAAGGTAAATTTGTCGTTGATGACCCAGTTCGTCGATGAACTGGTCGTAGCGTGTACTTCTGTCTGACAGTACGACGGAAACATGTTTCATGCCCAGGAACTCTTCAAGACTTACTTCCTCGCCGGAGTACGTGCTGCTCACGATAGAGCAAAAAGAGTGCATGAATAGTTCTTGTTGAAAAAGGTTTGGGTCCTGGATGTAGTGTGATCCTATAGCCAGGTCTGTATCACCTCTCTCCAGCGAACTCGCTATATGCTCGGTGGGTAGCTGCGACGTTCGTATTCGGCAATGGGGGGCTACTTTTTGAAGTTCTGCAATCAGTCGGGGCAAAAATACCAACTCGCCCATGTCCGTCATACAAAGGCTGAAGACTCTGGTGGAAGACATAGGGGTGAAACTGGCCTGAGCCAATAGCTTGTGCTGTACGGCGGATACGATCTCCAGAACTGAATCTCCCATCTCCTCTGCGAAAGGCGTCGGCTTCATCG
>NZ_JBFULH010001463.1:0-564 GCF_056400445.1 Pseudomonas sp. P5_B2
GGCTTGGCAGCACAAAACGAACGCCGCCCTGGCCATCATTTCGCGGAAACGCCACACGCAGCACCTGCTTGCCCGCTTCGGGTCCCTCACGCTCCGGCAGTTTGAGGGCGATGCCGATGTCACCGTTCATCAACCCCAGGCCATAGTCGTTGCGGGTCATCAACACGGGGCGCCCTTCGTACCACTGCTGATTACTGTCGATCAGTCGGGCCTTGAGCAACGCGGCAGTCACACGTTCATTCAAGCCTTCCACGCCCCACGGCCCTTTGCGGACGGCGCACAGCAATTGGAAAGCGTCGAAGGCTTGCAACACTTCTCGCGCCCAATCGGTCCAGCGTGCATCGTCGAGCGGGCTGTCGAGTGCTGGTCGCTGTCTGCGCAGAATATTCAAATAGTGGCGATAGCCTTGCGGCCCTTCACCATGGCCTTCGAGCAACAAGCGCTCCAGCGCCCGGTCTTGCTCACCCTTGAGCGACAGGGAAAATACGTCGTCGTGGCTTCGAGCCGCCAACAACTTGCGGGCGTGCTCGGGTTGCTGCTGGTTGACCCAGCGCGCCAGTTGAC
>NZ_JBFULH010001464.1:0-564 GCF_056400445.1 Pseudomonas sp. P5_B2
GTTATATCCTGCATTCGGCGGTAGCAGCATCTATCCATCGTATGGCAAGCGTATACGACAAAATCGCTGAGGGAATTTATGACCAAGAACGAGAAATCATTCTTTCGTGCACGTCAGCATTTTCTCAGTTTAGAATTCTTCCAAGATTAAGCATGTTGCGTGCAATTCAACCTAAATTAAAATTGCGATTATTTACGCAGATGCTGACCCCGGACTTCCATCGCGATGACGTCGATCTAGTAATTCGGTATGGCAACGGAAAATGGGACGATGGAAACTCAATTTTTTTATTCGATGAGGAGGTATTCCCTGTCTGCTCACCTTGCTGGCTAGCTGCAAACCCAGTCCCGACATCGATAGTTGATTTTTTGCGTATGGAACTCATTGACTCAGACGCAACTCTTGAGGGTTGACTAACCTGGAATAGCTGGTGCCGAGAACTAGGCGATACGCGCCCAAAAATGACTAATATGCTCCGCTGTAGCTCGTATAACGATACGATTCAAGCTGCAACTTTGGGACATGGAATTGCATTAGGTTGGGGCCGAATGGTCTCACATCTAC
>NZ_JBFULH010001465.1:0-563 GCF_056400445.1 Pseudomonas sp. P5_B2
GAATAGCTCGTCGAGTGCTCGGGTCTCGAATATTGCGCCCGACAGGATATGTGCTCCGATCTCCGAGCCTTTTTCGACTACGCACACGCTAAGGTCACGACTGGATGCGGCGGCCAGTTGTTTGAGATGGCATGCGGTTGCCAGACCTGCCGGCCCACCACCCACTATTACTACATCGAACTCCATTTGGTCGCGCTGCACGGGATCACCTAGCAATTATCAGACTGTTAAAAATATGTATTGATGCTCGTCAAGCCAGGCGCCATTCACAGCGCTTTTTCCAGCGCCGGCAATGCCTCAAAGAGATCCGCAACCAACATGTAGTCTGCCACTTGGGCGATTGGAGCCTCTGCGTCCTGGTTAATCGCAACGATCACCTTTGAACCACTCATACCTGCTATGTGTTGAATGGCTCCGCTGATACCAACGGCGATATACAACTCCGGCGCGACGATTTTCCCCGTCTGTCCGACTTGCAGGTCGTTGGGTGCAAACCCAGAATCAACTGCTGCACGCGATGCACCTACGGCACCGCCAAGCTTGTCTGCTACACGCTCAACCAA
>NZ_JBFULH010001466.1:0-562 GCF_056400445.1 Pseudomonas sp. P5_B2
GACACATGACGATCTCGAGTTCGTGTTGGTGACCAATCGGGTGGTCAAGAAGGACACGTTGGCGATGAAGCTGTCGGCTGCAAAATCAGATGCTGATACAGCCCAGGTGATCCAGACGTTGCGAGTCCAAGCAAGTGTCATGAAGGGAAAGACCGCATTAATCGCGGCGGAGGTAGCGGCGTTCGATGAGGCCGATCTCGCTTTTGTCATTAAGCGTATGAACATCGAAGATGGCCAAGACAATGCAGAGCTTAGGCAACGCACTTTATCTGCGCTCCACCTGCCTGAAGACGTCCTAGCATCCAGCGAGGATATTTACGAAGGTCTTCTAGGTTTTTTGTTTCGGCAGTGCCAGGAGAAGTGGACAAATCAGGAGCCCTTCTGGACGGCAGCGCAACCCTTTTACGATAAGCGTCAGACAC
Source organism: Pseudomonas sp. P5_B2 (assembly GCF_056400445.1). Lineage (NCBI taxonomy): Bacteria > Pseudomonadati > Pseudomonadota > Gammaproteobacteria > Pseudomonadales > Pseudomonadaceae > Pseudomonas > Pseudomonas sp. P5_B2. The sequence goes on from NZ_JBFULH010001466.1 coordinate 423, forward strand.
TGGTGCAAACCCACCTGAATGCTCCCTCTGAGCCGTTGCCGTTTGAGGAAACCGGGGTTGCTGAATGGATGCAGAAAATCCGTCCCGACGAAATGCTTTTTGTTGGACAGCTTGGAAAGCTCGAACTGCCTGACGATATG
>NZ_JBFULH010001467.1:0-560 GCF_056400445.1 Pseudomonas sp. P5_B2
TGGTCATGGTGCCGTGCTGGATGATCGCGTCACGGTCGTTACGGGTGACCATGCCGATGTGGAAAAAGCCTTTGTATTCCGCGTAGCACAGCTTCTTGAAGGTGCTTTCGTTCTGATCGCGATAATCCTGCGGCGATTGCACCACGGCGATTTTCGGATCGGCGAAGTGCGGCACCATGTGCTTGAGCCAGTTCGGGTCGACGCAGTAGTCCGAGTCGATCACCGCGATGACTTCGGCATCCTTGGCGGTGTGCGGAATCAGGTAGTTCAGCGCACCACCCTTAAAGCCAGCCAGCGGTGCCACGTGGAAGAACTTGAAGCGCGGGCCGAGGGTTTCGCAGTAATCGCGCACCGGTTCCCAGACTGCCGGGTCCTTGGTGTTGTTGTCGATGATCAGGACTTCGAAGTCCGGATAGTCGAGGTTGGCCAGGGCGTTGAGGGTCTGTTTGACCATCTCCGGCGGCTCGTTGTAGCACGGCACATGGATCGAGACTTTCGGTCTGTAGTGCGAATCGCCCACCACCGGCAGGAATTCACGGCGGCGCTTGTGGGTCCAGACT
>NZ_JBFULH010001468.1:0-559 GCF_056400445.1 Pseudomonas sp. P5_B2
GATCTGCAATGAATGGAGTGGCCGTTACTAACGTAATAGCGGATTTCTGATTTTTTGCTACCTATATTCAGTGACAGGAAGCCCCTCGCCACAGGTTGCTCATCATTCTTACTATCAGTTTTCATAAAAACGGGACGCTCAGCGTCCCGTTTTTTTTGGCTATGACGATCCACTCAAATCCGCTTATCCAACGCCACCTCAGCCGCCGCGATTGCGCATGGCTCAGGACGACCACGTCCATCGTGGCTTGGTGGTGAGTCCTGTAAATTAATGACTAAAACATCAATATTGAAATATTTCTCAATATTGAATACCTTGACCCTGCCTGACGATGAGACCTGCGCGCCTCACGACTTCAATCACCACAAGGGCTCAAGATGAACAACAACAAGAAAGTTTCCCAACTGCCTCCCTCCGCTGTCGACGTGCTGGTTGTCGGTAACGGTCCGGTAGGTGCAACAATCGCGGCGCTGTTGGGCCGCTATGGGGTAACGACCCTCGTACTGGACAAGATCCATGAGGTCCTGCTGATGCCTCGTGCCATTGCGCTGGACAACGA
>NZ_JBFULH010001469.1:0-558 GCF_056400445.1 Pseudomonas sp. P5_B2
ACCATGGCCTGCTCACGGCCCCGGATTTGGTGTACGCGGACTTGTTCGCTGAGAAATCGACATTGAGCAGTAGCTCGACCAATTCCGCGCCCGTAACTCCAGGATTAATAGTCAGTACACTACAAATCTTGCCGTAGACCGAAATTGGATTCGAAGGCGAAAGCGGACCAATTTCAAGGCGCACATTGCGTCGAATGAAATTGCGCGGCAGCTCGTTGCCTTCGTCGGCGTACTTCCTTAGCTCGACGCCATCTCGAATGTGAGACGGCGAATAGCGCTGTTCGTTTGCTAAGATGCCGGTTCCGTCTTTGATCAATCCATACAGGTTGATCAATTCTTCTTCGCGCTCCCAAGGTTCCCACGGGAAAAATCCATCGATAACACGGATTACTTCCCCGCCAGCGTCCCATATATTCCGTATCCTCTCGACCTTAGCTCCGATCGAGTATTGACGTTTGGCTTCAAATTCGTGAGCAAACACGCGATCAAATTGGCCAATACCGACATAGAAAGGCCGTATTTCGTCTCTTAACGGCGGCTCGCACAGAACATAGACAT
>NZ_JBFULH010001470.1:0-557 GCF_056400445.1 Pseudomonas sp. P5_B2
GGATCAGCGAGCGCTCAGAACGCAGGAAGCCTTCCTTGTCCGCATCGAGAATCGCCACCAGCGACACTTCCGGCATGTCCAGACCTTCACGCAGCAGGTTGATCCCCACCAGCACATCGAACGTACCGAGGCGCAAATCGCGAATGATTTCGACCCGCTCCACGGTGTCGATGTCCGAGTGCAGATAACGCACACGAACGCCGTGGTCGGCCAGGTAATCGGTCAAGTCTTCAGACATGCGCTTGGTCAGGGTCGTGACCAGAACCCGCTCTTCCAGCGCGACACGCTTGCCGATTTCCGAGAGCAAGTCGTCGACCTGGGTCAGCGCCGGGCGGATCTCGATTTGCGGATCGACCAGCCCCGTCGGACGCACCAACTGCTCAACGACACGGCCTGCGTGTTCTGCCTCGTAATTGCCGGGAGTCGCCGAGACAAAAATCGTCTGCGGGCTGATGCTTTCAAACTCGTCGAAACGCATCGACCGGTTATCCAGCGCCGATGGCAGGCGGAAACCATATTCCACCAGCGTCTCTTTACGCGAACGGTCGCCCTTATAC
>NZ_JBFULH010001471.1:0-557 GCF_056400445.1 Pseudomonas sp. P5_B2
CCCCGTAAGGATCGACGATTGGGTTATTTTTGGTCGGGCTCATGACTTGCCCTTTGGCGGTGGTCAGCGTGTCCGCCCGCAGGCTTCGCACAAGACTGTAGCCCGTAATGAGCAGGAAAAAAGCAATGGGGAGACCGATGATGATGCTCGCCATCTGGATCGCGATCAGTCCGCCGGCTAGCAATAGTGCCGCAGCAATCGCTCCCTCCAGGAAACACCAAAGCACGCGAATCCAATTAGGCGGATTGGTACAGCCAACCGAGTTGAGCATGCATAACACCTGAGTTCCGGCATCCGCAGCGGTAATGAAATGCACCGATAGCAACAGGCAGACAATGACACACAGTATCCCACCCACGACTGGCCCATCGAGACGCTCAAGCAAGGTGAACATGGCCGAAGTGGTTTCTTTCTGAGTAGACTGGAGCACCACTCCGCCTTTGAAAGGTGCCGCTTCCGTTTGCTCGGCCACTGGCAGTTGAGCGTGTGCCTGGCGGGCTTGTTGCTCATCCTTCAATGCCGAACCGCCAAATACTGACATCCACAGTATCGTTACC
>NZ_JBFULH010001472.1:0-556 GCF_056400445.1 Pseudomonas sp. P5_B2
CCCCTGAGCGAGACGCGAGAATGCTGGCCAGCCATCGATCTGGAGCAAGACGAGTCGATCCGTTTTCACATCGCCCATAGTGCCCAGCGTGAAGTAGAGATCCTCCATGATCAGCTACTTGCACGCTTCAGCGCAGATCCAGACCTCAGGCCCCGCGACATCATTGTGATGGTCCCGGACATCGACAGCTATGCACCGCATATCCGCGCCGTATTCGGTCAGCTTGAACGTCAGGATCCACGCTTCATTCCGTTCACGCTCGCGGATCAAGGCCAGCGTGGTCGCGATCCCCTGCTGATTGCCGTCGAACACCTGCTCAAACTCCCCGATAGCCGTTTCCCTGTCAGCGAAATTCTCGACTTGCTGGACGTTCCTGCTTTACGTGCCCGCTTTGGCGTTGAGGAGCGAGACCTGCCGACGCTGCATCGCTGGATCGAAGGTGCGGGCATCCGTTGGGGAATGAATGCCGAGCAGCGTGCGGGTCTGGGATTGCCTGAAGCGCTGGAGCAAAACAGTTGGCGATTCGGCCTGCGTCGAATGCTGCTGGGTTATGCCG
>NZ_JBFULH010001473.1:0-556 GCF_056400445.1 Pseudomonas sp. P5_B2
GATCGAGCTCGGTGGTTGTTTCCCTGTGATTGAGCAATGCCTGACGCAAGGTGTTGTTTATCACAGTCTGATAGCCAAATCCCTCGCTCTCGGCGCGTGAACGAGCCGCCTCTATGACGGCATCATCGAGCATGATGGTGATTCTGGTTTTGCCTTTGCTGGAGGCAACAGCCCCGCGCTTGGCATTGCTGAAGTCGTATTCGTCTTTCATCGGTCAATCCTCCATGTACCGGCGGCGCTCGTTTTTGGTCGCGATGCGCGCGGAAATTATTCGAACGAAATTCGGATCTCGATAGGTGTACGCAACGACCAGCAAGCGACCTTTGGCGTCCATCCCCATGATGACCCACCGTTGTTCATCATGGTGGTGGTCTTGAAGCGTAAGCGCTCGCTCGTCATAGAAAACCGGCTCTGTTTCTGAAAGGCTGATGCCTTGGTGCTTCAATTTGTTTGCTGCGTTTTTCGCCTTGTGAAACTGAATTTCGAATGGCTTCATTATGCATACTTTATATGTATAAGCGAGAGGCGACCGTGCCGACGGTCACTTGGACTACCA
>NZ_JBFULH010001474.1:0-555 GCF_056400445.1 Pseudomonas sp. P5_B2
ACACCGGGCATTTGTTGGTGGCGGTTTTATTGGCGGAATCGGCGGAGTCGCCGTTGGGGTTTTTCGCCTGATCGGGGACGTTGTCGTGGTGTTCGTTTTGCTTGAGGGTGGTGTTGCGTTTGGCATCCCAGCGCAGCTGCGTGCGGCCTTTTTTCAGGCCGGCCGCGACACCGCGGGCGGCGACGGTTTTGTAGCGGTCGACGTAGGAAATGAAGCTGTTGATGATGGTGAAGATTGCTTTGACGAAGCCCACCACGGCGGTGACGATCCGCGCGCCGTAGTTCGCAAGACGCATCCCCAAATAGGCAATGCCCGCCCCCGCACCGGCGAAGGTCAGGACAATCCCGATCAGAATATCGATGAGCAGCTGCACCACCGCCGTTGAAACCGCTTCGGCGGTTTTGCCGGCAATTTCGCTGGGTGGCAGCATCTCCAACCAAAGGCTGGCAGTGCGCAGCAGTAAACAGAGCGCAGCTTCGTCACTGACCAGCAGCTGGACTTTTGCCATCGTGGCCGGAAATTTTTCTGCCAGCTCGGCCAATTGGCCGGCACCAC
>NZ_JBFULH010001475.1:0-555 GCF_056400445.1 Pseudomonas sp. P5_B2
GTGGAATCGCTGTCGATGGTGTCGCTAGCGTCGACCAGCTTGCCATTGACCTTGCCGGCCACGGTGGYCTTGGCCAGGCCGGCACCAATGGATGCTGCGACCTCGGCTACGGAAACCGGGTGATCGAATGAACGTTGACTGCCGTCGGGAAGAGTAATAGTTGGCATGGCGCCTCCTCTCCTAGTGGTGACCCCTACCAAAGGTCACGTGGGTTGGGATGAGCCAGTACAAGATCCGATCCAGGCCATTCAATGACGAACGCCTGCCTTACAGCGGCAGGAGCCTTGCGGCCAACCGGAAAACCGAACCAGAGTGACTGGGATTCAAATCAGGGTTAATCGCGCAGTTGCCGCCACCGGGACTGAAGGTCATCCGGAGCTTGCAAACGCCCGAGCKGGGCATGCTAGCACAGATGACCGGTCGTCGATGCAAGCAGACTTTGTGCGGGGGCAAAACGGGCATTTTTATGCCAGAGTGCTGAACTTGAACCCCGCTTCGCCCCTCAGATAACACGTCATTGACCAAAAAGGAGCATCCCAGCATGCGTCTGAACCG
>NZ_JBFULH010001476.1:0-554 GCF_056400445.1 Pseudomonas sp. P5_B2
ATGCATGACGGGGTAGTACTGGGTCCGCTCATCAATGAGGCCGCAGTGCAAAAGGTGGAAGAGCACATTGCCGATGCGGTGGAAAAAGGTGCATGTATTGCTACTGGAGGCAAGCGTCACTCCTTGGGCGGCAGTTACTTCGAGCCAACGGTACTCACCGATGTGCCACGCAATGCACTGATCTTCAATGATGAAACCTTCGGCCCTGTCGCTCCCCTCTTCCGTTTCGATACTGAGGACGAGGCAATTGCGATGGCAAACGATACTCCTTTTGGCTTAGCAGCTTATGTGTACGCACGTGACGTGGGCTTAATCTTTCGTGTCGTCGACAATCTTGAGTTCGGCATGGTAGGCGTGAACGAGGGGATGATCTCCACAGAAGTTGCACCGTTTGGTGGAGTGAAAACCTCCGGACTTGGACGTGAAGGCTCAAAATACGGTATCGACGATTACCTGGAAATCAAGTACGTCGCACTGGGTGGCTTATAAGTCAGCGATAGTAGGTGAGGTGGTGCATGTCTATAAAACATGCACCAGCTACACGCATCCATCAC
>NZ_JBFULH010001477.1:0-553 GCF_056400445.1 Pseudomonas sp. P5_B2
CTTTAAGGGCGTTCTGAAGCTGGTGTTCGGTGTTGCGCCGCTCGGTGATGTCGCGAAATACCACGACCGCTCCTGCGATACGGYCATCGGCGATCACTGGGGTGCTTGTGAATTCCACAGGGAATGACGTTCCATCCCTTCGCCAGAAAATCTCCTGGCACCCCTCATGAACAATCCCGTCCCGTACTGCCTTGTAGATGGGGCACTCTTCCACCGGGTAGTGGCTGCCATCGGCATGGGTGTGGTGGTGAATCCGATGGATGTTTTTGCCGATCATGTCCTGGGGCTCCCAACCCAGCATGCGGGCGCCGGCAGGATTGACGAACGTGGCCAGTCCATCGGTGTTGATGCTGTAGATGCCGTCGCCCACAGCGCTGAGCAACAACTGGTTGTCGCGCTCGGTCTCCTGAAACAGGTTGAGGATGTTGCGCCACTCAATGAGCCCGCCGCGCATGGTGCGCTCGGTGTGGGCCTGATCGCGTTGGTACTTTTCGTGGCTGACCTCACGCATCACCAGGATCAATTGCGGGCTGCCCTTCACCTGGAGGATGGT
>NZ_JBFULH010001478.1:0-553 GCF_056400445.1 Pseudomonas sp. P5_B2
GGATGTAGCGCCTGGCAAGTTTTTCGTCAGCGCTCAGAATGCCGGGCGCTTTCCCCGCATCGCGGATCCGTACGATCGTGTCTTCAATGACTGCTTGAACTTCGGGGTGGCCCGGGTTGCCGCGATGGCCCATCGCAGCGCTGAGGTCGGCAGGGCCGATAAACACCCCGTCAACGCCTTCGACGTTGACGATGGCATCCAGATTCTCCAGGCCTTTCAGGCTTTCAATCTGCACCAGCAGGCATATTTGCTCGTCAGCCTTGTCCAGGTAGCCGGGCACGCTGTTCCAGCGCGACGCCCGCGCCAACGCGCTGCCTACACCGCGCACGCCACTGGGCGGATAGTGCACGGCACGCACCAGCTCTCGCGCTTGTTCGGCGCTTTCGACCATCGGCACCAGTAAGGTCTGGGTACCGATGTCCAAAATCTGTTTGATCAACGTTGTGTCGCCAGCGACAGGGCGAATCACTGGATGACTGGTGTAGGGCGCTATCGCCTGCAATTGGCCAAGCATGCTGCGTATATCATTGGGTGCATGCTCGCCGTCGATCAA
>NZ_JBFULH010001479.1:0-552 GCF_056400445.1 Pseudomonas sp. P5_B2
GCACCGCATTGGCCTGCGAGCAAGCCGTGCACATTGAACACGATGAACACTTCCTGAAAGCCAACCGCTTCATGACCGGTTCCGCCGCGCCGATTTTCGATGCCGAGCGCAAAGTCATCGCGGTGCTGGATGTGTCCAGCGACAGCTACCTGCCGCCGTCGCACACCTTGGGCATGGTCAAGATGATGAGCCAGACCGTGGAAAACCGGCTGATTCTCAACCTGTTCCATGGCCAGCATTTCCAACTGACCTTCAACACCGGGCTGAACAACCTCGACAGCCAATGGGCCGGGCTGTTGATCTTCGATGAAACCGGCCAGGTGCTGTCCGCCAATCGCCGGGCCGACAATCTATTGGGCATCAGCCTGTCGCGGGTCAGCATCGAAAGCCTGTTCAAGGTCTCGCTGCTGGAATTGCTGAACCAGCCCGACGGCCTGCCGTTCGCACTGCAAGCCTCGGGGCGCAACCGCTTCCAGTGCCTGTTGAGGCGACCGAAACAAGTGCCGATTCAGCCGAGAGTGTTCACAGAGCCAGTCGTGGCTGCACCCGAAG
>NZ_JBFULH010001480.1:0-552 GCF_056400445.1 Pseudomonas sp. P5_B2
GGCTTAAGGAAGAGTTTATAGACGGGGCGTGCGCCAGCCTTTCATWTGRCGACAACACTTTTTCATTTCATGACAMCCCATAACCYTTGATCTGAYATTGCACAAAGCGTYGTTTGAGTYAGTTTTWGCGTGGYGGCYATACCTGTTGACCGGTATAGCCGTTGAAGACCGTTTCGTTGCCGTGGGCGTTGAGCACCAGTATCGCTGGGTCACCGCTTTAAATGCTCAGGTACTTAATGGGCGTTTCGTCAAGGCATTGGCCATTTGCTGGATGGCATGGGGCTGGAACGACGCGTCCGGTGCGAACTCCTTCCACTTCTTCCATGCGAGAAGTGGCTGCGCAGCGCTTGCAGGCGGCCTGCGCGGGAGGCGTTTTCGTCGCGGACGTCTGCACTACCTTTGGGTTTGCCGAAAAATAACATCATGATGAAACTCCTACTTCTCGATCAGTTGGCCTGGGCTCTCATCATTTGCAGAAGCTTGAGCACAGTGGTCAAGTAGGTGCGTGCGTTTTCAGGCGCCGTCAACGACGCCAAGCGATCCTTGTCATTC
>NZ_JBFULH010001481.1:0-552 GCF_056400445.1 Pseudomonas sp. P5_B2
TCATACCGGTGTCCAGGCGCATTAACGACCATTCAGTGCTATTTAAGGCGTTGCACCACCCCGACAAATGGTCGTTCACCTGTCAGTTCTTACTGAACTGATCGTCTAGAGTTCCGTTAGCTCTGCCAGCCCCGGTAGCGCTCCCCATCGCAAGGACGATCGCCCCGTCGGTCTTGGTCCGACCGATGATCCAGACGAAAGGCGTGGGTGCCGGCAAATGGCTCCGCTGAACATGGGCGATGACCAAGACAAGCCGCTCGATGGGGCCAACAAGTACGTGCTGCATTTCAATAAGGGTGAAGCACCGCCGGTGAACGCCTTCTGGTCGATCACGTTGTACGATCCGGAAGGGTTCCAGGTGGGCAATACACTGAATCGTTTTGCGGTCAGTAGCTGGATGCCGTTCAAGATAAATGCCGACGGTTCGCTGGATATTTATTTCCAGAATGAAAGCCCCGGCAAAGACCTTGAAACCAATTTGCTTCCCGCGCCCAAAACTGCATTCAACTTGACCATGCGTTTGTACGGCCCGAAATCCGAGGCGTTGACCGG
>NZ_JBFULH010001482.1:0-551 GCF_056400445.1 Pseudomonas sp. P5_B2
GCATTGCGAAGTCGTACACACCTTCATTTATGTGTGTGTGGCGACCAAAGCTCCAGACTTCACACCATTCCGTGAGGCGGTAGCCCCTTTCATCGCTCCGCACAATCTCGATAACTGCAAGGTAGCTTTCGAATCAACCATCATCGAGAAAGGAAACTGGAAGCTGGTCTTCGAGAATAACCGGGAATGCTACCACTGCGATGGGTCGCACCCAGAGTTACTGCAATCCTTTGTCGATAACCTTTCCGTAGGCGGTGTAGGTGGCGACGATGATCCAGAGCTTTCCGCTTACTGGAACAAATGCGAAAGAGCAGGCTTACCTAGCCGCCTAGTGATGGACATCAACGGCCAATTCCGTATGACGCGCATCCCTCTCTCAAAAGGCGCGGTCAGCTACACCATGGACGGCAAGCCAGCGGTCACCACCCGTCTCGACAAGACATCCGAAGACGATATCGGTGCGCTGCTCTACTTCAATTACCCTTCGACTTGGAACCATTTCTTGGGTGACCACGCCCTCAGCTTCCGAGTTTTGCCCATCAGTGCTACCG
>NZ_JBFULH010001483.1:0-551 GCF_056400445.1 Pseudomonas sp. P5_B2
GTATCGCCGCGATTTACAGCGACGGCTTGATCAATCTCGGCGGCATGACATTGACGGCGGCAATGATCACCATGGCAGTGTTCGGCGCAATTGTGATGTACATCATGAGCATGCTCAGCCTGTTCAAGCTGCGAAAAACCGAACCCAACCTGGAGCGTACGTTCCGTGCGCCGTGCTATCCACTGGTGCCGATGATCGCGCTGGTATTGRCAGTGGTGTGCCTGGTGGCGATGGCCTGGTTCAACACCTTGATCGGGCTGATCTTCCTCGGCTTCATGGTGGTGGGTTTCGTGTACTTCCTGCTGACCGCGCAGTTGCGCGCGGATGCACCGGCGGACGCGATGTTGACCGGGCTATAAACAGCTCAGGTGCGATTGGCTTATCAGGCATAGAATGGAACCACTGCGAAAATCCATCGCTCAAAGTGGTATGCACGATCGATTGGTGACCCCCGCCAATCGCCTTGCCCTCAAGGAGAGCCGCTATGCCCTGGTATGCCTGGTTGATTCTGGTCGTTGCTATCGGCTCGATTGTTGGTGGTTTGATGATGT
>NZ_JBFULH010001484.1:0-551 GCF_056400445.1 Pseudomonas sp. P5_B2
CCTACATGGAGTTCGTAAATTACAGCTTCACGCCAAGGCCGGCCTCGCCAAGCAGGATGCTGCCAGCAGAAAGAGTCCGGATCGATCACAACGCTGTAACCATTAGCATCCTTTGCCTGTGCCCTGGACGCGGGGTCAGGTATCTCTAAATCGTTGTTGATCTTGTATTTGTAGACTGTGCCAGCAGGACATTGAGCTTCGAGGACGAACCAGCCGTTCTTATCAGGAAGCATCTCCAATGATTTGCCATCATGTGTCACAACTCTGACTGTCTCCGCATCAGGGGCCCAAAGGGCGAATCTGGTGCGATCTGAGTTCAGAACAATGGCTCCATGGCGCCCACTCAAATTCGTATGCATAAGCATTCACCACCCCTCTTAGTGATAAGTGTGAGCTCGAATCGACCATTCGATCCGTTCACAGCGATTGGGTTGACTCAAATTCATCGATAACGACATCGCCATATCAGTCGTCAGATGCATGGTCACCTTCTCTCCATCAACGATGGATCAAGCTGCTCTGAAGCCGTTCCATATTTCTAAGAGGAATTT
>NZ_JBFULH010001485.1:0-550 GCF_056400445.1 Pseudomonas sp. P5_B2
GAGCTCTTGTCGATCACCCAATTGCATATCCGCGTAATCAAACCCTGGCGACACTGCTTCACTGATCAGACGCGAATCGCGACGATCCCTTCATAAGCCGCGAAGCTTTCCAAACACCGCCAGGTACATGCAGTTGTAAACATTCTCCCGCGATGACATCGCTGCCCATCATGACGGTCTCCAATGTGCCGTCCGGGGAAATCAGCGAGCACTCAATGGCATCGCCCAGATGATAGTAATGAACGATGTCGGACTGGTTCATATGGAAATGGCCGACGGGAGAATCTTCCGTTAACAAATAGTAAATCGACGTCATCCGGTAACGCTGGCCGCCGGTCGTTGTGATCATATCGTCTGACTGATACGTTCTGCGGTAGTAGCCGCCTTCCACATGGGGCTCAAGATCAAGTGCTACGACAAGTTCTTTAATGGAGGGTGTTTTCAACGCCACCTCAACAACCTCTAATTGGTCAGATCAAAGCATTTAGCAGCATATTCGCGTCATTTAGCGACATAGCTCAACTAAACATCTATTTAGTCGAGCTAAGTT
>NZ_JBFULH010001486.1:0-550 GCF_056400445.1 Pseudomonas sp. P5_B2
GGGTATTGCTGTTCGCAAAGGTGACACGGCTGATCTGGAGAAGCTCAACGCCGCCATCGTCGCCATTCGTGAGAACGGCAAATACAAGCAAATCCAGGACAAGTACTTCGACTTCGACATTTACGGCAAGTAAATACGTCGCAACGACAAGTCCGAAATGGCGCAAGCAACAGGATCTCTGAGGTTTGCGCCATTTTTTCATCCCAACTTTCGAGGACCTGAATCATGTTGAAAGGCTACGGGGCTGTCATCCTCGATGGCGCATGGCTGACGCTTCAGCTCGCCTTGTCGTCCATGGTCCTGGCCATCGTTCTGGGGCTGATCGGCGTTGCGCTGCGTCTGTCGCCGATTCGCTGGCTGGCTTGGCTGGGCGATCTGTATTCCACGGTGATCCGCGGTATTCCCGATCTGGTGCTGATCCTGCTGATTTTCTACGGTGGCCAGGACCTGCTCAACCGTGTCGCACCGCTGCTCGGTTTTGACGATTACATCGACCTGAACCCGTTGGCCGCCGGTATCGGCACCCTGGGTTTCATCTTCGGTGCGTACC
>NZ_JBFULH010001487.1:0-550 GCF_056400445.1 Pseudomonas sp. P5_B2
ATAGAATCTCCCACAGGGTTTTTCAATATCCGACCCAGTATCACAAGGTCTTCGTATAACTTCTGATTGACAAGCCCTCAGACCCTCGCAAATAATCCCCGCCAATGTTGTACGACGACGTATAACGAATAAAAACAAAAAGAAACACGGGAGCGTCACTGTGAGCAAGCTCGTCCGCAATTCCTCCGCCTGCACCCCGCGTCAGATTTTCAAACGCCGTCATACCCTGAGCCTCATTGGTTGCAGCGGGCTGTTCCTTGCCCTGCCGATGACCGGCCATGCCGAAGGTTTCACCGACGACGCCAAGGCCACGCTCAACCTGCGTAACTTCTACATCAACCGCAATTTCACCAACCCGACCAACCCTCAAAGCAAGGCCGAGGAGTGGACCCAGAGCTTCATCCTCGACACCAAGTCCGGGTTCACTCAAGGTCCGGTGGGTTTTGGCGTCGATGCGCTGGGCCTGTTGTCGATCAAACTCGATGGCGGTAAAGGCACGCGCGGCACCGGGCTGCTGCCGGTTGGCAGCGACGGCGACCCAGTCGATGAC
>NZ_JBFULH010001488.1:0-549 GCF_056400445.1 Pseudomonas sp. P5_B2
TTCCTGAATACAATTGCGATAGTATTTCTGTACAAATGTTTTCTGAGTTGAAAAGTTCAAAATAACATGAGTTAACGTATCAGCTACAAGGGTGATAACTGGCGCATAATGGAGTTGATTGCGCGTGTCTCGAACTCCATGCTGGACTATGTCAACAACTCCTGACGCAACGCGATCTGTCTTATTCATTTGGATGACCTCTGATGCTCACCTGAAAATATTTTCAGTCCTAATTACAAGCCTAGTGCACGAATCTGCGGCGTCAAGCTGTTGATGTAAAAAAACAGAAGGCTAAGGGGAAGTTGGAGTTTATTAAATTTCGGTGATAGCGTGCGATGGTGCCATCACATTGTTTATTGAAATGCGCCGACAATAAATCTAATTGTTTTTCGCAAGAAAAATGAAGCAAATGAAATCAAGGGGTTGGCTGGCAAGGCGTTCTCGATAAACCTCTGTTATATTTTATGTTAGTTGCCATTTTGACGTGTTGGAGGCGTGCGTAAGGTCATAGTTACTATATTTATCTTCCAAAGATTCGCCGGATATATT
>NZ_JBFULH010001489.1:0-549 GCF_056400445.1 Pseudomonas sp. P5_B2
CATAACAACTCCGGCAATTCATTTTTCCGCCAACGCAAGCTTACCCTGACGCCCAGTCTGCGACAGAGCCTGCGGGCGAGCGAGAGGATCCACCTACTTTGCGCGGTGATCTAGGTCGTTTTACGCCAACCCGGGTGTTGTGGTGAAGCTGAAGGGGAAGGGCGAACAGATTCGTTCGCCGCAAAGAACCGCACCAACGGCATCCGTCATTCATCTGCGCCTTTCAAGGCATTGACGGCGCAGAGTAATGCTATTGATATCCCTGCACTCGACCGCGTGATCATCATCATAGTCTTTGGCTTTTTCCTTGGCGTTGTTGCCGCAATTGCCATTTCCATTGCAGTTGCCTTTGCCGCTATTGCCGTTGCCATTGCCATTGCCATTGCCATTGCCATTTTGATTGTTGTTATATTTCACACAGTTTTTGGCGCCATTTGCACTGCCCGCGTTTTCGCAATTTGCGGCAAAGGACAGCGATGGCAACGCCAGGGAGAACAGGAATGTGCACACAAGGGGCGCAATGATTCGCATAACCAAGCTCCAGAATAG
>NZ_JBFULH010001490.1:0-549 GCF_056400445.1 Pseudomonas sp. P5_B2
GAACCGAATTCGAACCAGTTACCTTTGTCGACAAGCACGAGCCCCATCGACGTGCCTCGTGAGTTGCCAGCTCGCCTACCAGAGCAAATCTTCAATCATCCCGCACTGACAACCATAATTCGCTACGCGGTTACTGACTGCTGCGTTGCATCTTGCTGCTTGGTGGACACCTTGGGCAGAAGCTTGGATAACTCCTGCAGTTGGGTTTCAGCTGCATCAAGGGCCTTCAGTGCCGCCTCCTCCCACTCGGGTGCAAGAGGCATCAGATCGGGCTCAACACCCACTTTCAGGCACCACTGGTGGTGGTCGTGCCATGATCCTAAAGCCGACTGTACCGACTTCAGCGAAGTGGTAGCCTTTTTAGTGAGCGGCGATATCGTAGGAAACGCCTCCGTCAAATAGCGAGTGCGTTTAACCAATATCCGCAGCTCATGGCGATCAAAGTCAGGATCATTCAAAGCGAAATGGAGACGGTCAACCTGCTTTGTGAGGGCTCTGCGGATCCGTTTCTCCAACCCGCCTGGCGTGTTTGCCAGTGAAGACGAGCGA
>NZ_JBFULH010001491.1:0-549 GCF_056400445.1 Pseudomonas sp. P5_B2
GCTGATTCCGAAGTGGCGTCACCTGAACGTCTTCGAAGGCGAACAGGTAAACCGCGGCGAAGTTATCTCCGACGGCCCAAGCGATCCACACGACATCCTGCGTCTGTTGGGTGTGAGTGCGCTGGCCAAGTACATCGTGAACGAAATCCAGGACGTTTATCGTCTGCAAGGCGTGAAGATCAACGACAAGCACATCGAGACCATCCTGCGTCAGATGTTGCGTAAGGTTGAAATCGCTGAATCCGGCGACTCGACTTTCATCAAGGGCGACCAGATGGAGTTGACTCACGTTCTGGTAGAGAACGAGCGTCTGGCTGGCGACGAGAAATTCGTTTCCAAGTTCACTCGCGTGCTACTGGGTATCACCAAGGCGTCGTTGTCCACCGAATCGTTCATCTCGGCGGCTTCCTTCCAGGAAACCACTCGAGTACTGACCGAGGCGGCGGTAACCGGCAAGCGCGATTACCTGCGCGGCCTGAAAGAAAACGTGGTCGTGGGTCGTTTGATCCCGGCTGGTACTGGTCTGGCTTATCACAGCGAGCGTAAGCG
>NZ_JBFULH010001492.1:0-548 GCF_056400445.1 Pseudomonas sp. P5_B2
CCTTCCAGGCTGCTGTGTTCACCCAGGATCTGGACACCGCCATGCAGTGTTACCAAAACCTCGACGCCACTGCCGTCATGATCAATGAGAACACCCTGTTCAGAGTGGACTGGATGCCGTTCGCCGGAGCGCGGTTGTCCGGTCATGGCGTAGGCGGAATCCCGCACACCATGAAAGAAATGCAAGTCGAGAAGATGATGGTCTGGCGCTCTCGGGAAGTACCAGGTTGAAAGCATGATGCTGGGCCAGACACGCTTCTGGCCGAGACTACCACCGCATAAATCTTATAAGGTGCGAGGCACTCGCCATGAACCAAAGACTTAATAGAATTAAAGGCATTTTGGCTGCAGAAGCCAAGGCTATCAGCAGTGTTGAAATCGACGACCGTTACGACCAAGCCATTGAACTGATGAAAACCTGTGAGGGAAAACTGATCATCACAGGCATCGGCAAAGCGGGGTTTATCGCGAAGAAATTCGCGGCGACACTTTGTTCAACGGGAACCCCTGCTGTCTACATACATCCCGCAGAGGCCGCTCATGGTGATC
>NZ_JBFULH010001493.1:0-548 GCF_056400445.1 Pseudomonas sp. P5_B2
GCGCTCCACTGAGGTAACGCGAGGCGTAGTAAAGAATGTCGCCGCCACCCCAATCGATGAACTCGAGCAAGCCCAGCACCGAGAAGCGCAACCCAAAACCGACGCGTACCGCAGTGTCGATATCTTCAGCGCTGGCCACACCCTCTTCCACCATCCGTGCGGCTTCGTTCATTGCCAGCGCCTGGATGCGCGGCACTATATAGCCAGCCACCGGATTGCACACCACGGGCACCTTGCCGATTCGCTTGAGCAATTGCAGCAGCCGCTCGACTACCTTAGGGCAGGTCGCTGCGCTGCGGCTGACTTCCACCAGCGGCATCAGGTACGCCGGATTCAGCCAGTGCGCGTTCACGAAGCGTTGCGGTTCACTGACCATTTCGCTCAACTCGGTGACCAGAAAGGTCGAAGTAGTCGACGCGATGATGGCCGACGCCGGGACATGCTCGCTGATCCAGGCGAAGGTTTCCTGCTTGACCTCGATGACTTCTGGCACCGCTTCGAACACCAGGTCGCTCAGGCGCAATGCCTCTGCGGCCCGGGATCTGGAT
>NZ_JBFULH010001494.1:0-545 GCF_056400445.1 Pseudomonas sp. P5_B2
GCTCGCGAAGGGGCCATCAAGTACACCCAAAACCTTGGATCAGGCTCACATACCATGCTGCTTCATCAACCGCGCATAACTGCCATCCGCCTTCATCTCGGCAATCTCACGGTCAAAACCGGCGACAATCTTTTCGTGTTGCGGGTTCTTCAGGCTAACCAATATGTGCAGGCTGTTCTCGCTCAATGGTTTGGGCAAAAATTCAACCGAATTGCGCACTTTGGATGATTCGCGCGCCAAGTAGTAACGGGCGACGTATTCATCCTCCAGCGTCAACTTGACCCGATCCACCGCCACCATACGGACCGCCATTGCAAAGTTATGCACCGGGACTTTCTGCAGTGACACGTCGCCATCGAATTCCGGCGAATAAGCGTAGCCCCGCACGATCGCAATCGGATAAGTGTGCAGTTGCTGCAAGTTGTTGTATTCGATGGGCGCGTCTTTGCGTTTCAGAAAACGCACGCGGTTCAACAGGTACTCGCCGGAGAACTGGCCAAGCTGGGTGCGTTCAGCGCTGTACCAGGCGTTGACCAGCACGTCAT
>NZ_JBFULH010001495.1:0-545 GCF_056400445.1 Pseudomonas sp. P5_B2
TGCCAATAGTGAACTGAAGGAGAATATGGCCCGGATTTACAGGGCTTGCACGGAAACCGACCTGAAAGTGATGGCTTCCCTGACACCGAAAAACCAGGCGGCGGAGCGCCACATCGTCGACCTCATGAATGCGTATCGCCAGACGTTACTGGTTGATGGCGAGAAACAAAACTTGAGCGTGTTCGACCAGCAATGGCCGCTCTATATCCAGGCGGCGCAGAAAGCGCTGGCATTGGGGGTGGCGAACAGGAATCTGGAGGGGCTTGCGGTGCTGCAGGTTGAGGTTATGCCGTACTACACGGTATTGCAGACAACCTTGGAGACGATGATCAAGATCAACGAGGATACCGCCAGTCACGGGATCGCCGAAGCCGATGTAATCGTGGGGCGGATCGGCCAGACAATGGTGGGCCTAGTGATAGGCGGTATTGCGCTGGTCATCCTGATCGGTTGGCTGATTACCCGCGTGATTGTGCGGCAGATTGGTGGTGAACCGTCCTATGCAGCGGATATTGCGAGCAAGGTGACAGCCGGTGATTTAACAG
>NZ_JBFULH010001496.1:0-544 GCF_056400445.1 Pseudomonas sp. P5_B2
GTAAAGCACTGAAAGAAGCTGTCAACTAAGTTCGATTCAGGTTTTTGCCTATCCGGGTCGGGGTCATGCCTGACCTGGCAGCGGAGCGGTAGTCCAGTCGGCAAATGCCGGTCCGAGACACCGAGGGTCGCACGTTCGATCCTTCGATCCGCTCCGCCAGTTACGAGAAGGCGCATCCCCGGATGCGCCTTTCTTCTATCCGGATTCTACCCACGCTCCACGGTTGCCTAATTTTTGAAGTTCAACCGTTTCTGGGGGACGCATGCTGCAGAATATCAGGGACAATTCACAAGGCTGGATTGCCAAGACCATTATCGGGGTCATCGTTGCACTGATGGCTTTGACCGGTTTCGACGCCATTTTTCAGGCCACCACGAGCAGCAATGACGCGGCCAAGGTCAATGGTGAAGAAATCACCCAGAACGAGCTGAGCCAAGCGGTTGATATGCAACGCCGTCAACTCATGCAACAGCTGGGCAAAGATTTCGACGCTTCCTTGCTCGATGAAAAAATGCTGCGCGATTCGGCCCTCAAAGGCTTGATC
>NZ_JBFULH010001497.1:0-544 GCF_056400445.1 Pseudomonas sp. P5_B2
GTTGGATAGTAAAGGCCTGGTTGGCTTAGGCTATTGGGATCTGGGTTTTCGCCAGTTGACCAACAACAAACATGCGGTGACCAAGATGGAGGACATGCAGGGTCTGAAGATCCGCGTGATCCAGTCGCCAATCTACTTGGAAACCTTCTCCGCCCTGGGCGCAAACCCAGTGCCGATGGCATTCCCTGAGGTGTATACCGGTCTTGAGCAAAACACCATCGACGGTCAGGAAAACCCCTTCACCGTCATTGAGAGCAATAAGTTTTTTGAAGTACAAAAATATGTATCGGTGACTGGCCATATCTTCAACCCGCAGTCGCTGATTATTAGTCAGAAGACTTGGAATGCTTTAAATAACGATGAGAAGGCGCTGATTCGCGAAGCGGCTGCCGAAGCGCAGAAGTTCCAACGCGAAGTAACGGCTGCCAGCATGGACAAGGCGCGCGTTACTCTCGAAGGCAAGGTTGCGGTCAATGATATTTCGCCTGAGGAAAAGGATCGTTTCCGCGCACGCGTACAGCCCGTTATAGATAAGTTCTCCAAG
>NZ_JBFULH010001498.1:0-544 GCF_056400445.1 Pseudomonas sp. P5_B2
ATCGAGAAGGGCGACAATCTGGGGGCTGCGAGCTTCATGCGCCAGCACATTGAAGGCGCTTGGCGTAAAAAAGCTGTCTCGGCCGTCTTCGATCGAGAGCCAACCTAAAACCTACTGAAGTTGAAGCTCAGCACCATCTCATCAAAGCTCAGAGGCCGCCTTTCGCGGCCTTTTTTGCGCCTTTCGTCCTTAATTGCGTTTCTGTGTTGACAAAATCAATATGTCAGCTCTACTCTAATTGTGTTTCTTAATAAAAATAAACAATTAGAGCCTGAGAGAAGCCTGATGACCGACTCAACCTTTCCTGCGATTAAGCGTCTGCAAACCTTTGAGACGTCCGATGGGCGAGTGCACCGTTACCATTCTCTGGCTGATTTACAGGCAGAAGGGTATCCGCAGTTGGGTCGCTTACCTGTAGTGATACGGATACTGTTGGAGTCTGTGCTGCGCAATTGTGACGGCACCAAGGTTTTGGCTTCTCATGTTGACGACCTGGCCTCATGGCAGCCGCAGGAAGCCCGTGAGCGTGAGATTCCGTTTGTGG
>NZ_JBFULH010001499.1:0-543 GCF_056400445.1 Pseudomonas sp. P5_B2
ATGTTGTGGTTTATCCGCACATGGTTATCCCGCTGTTCGTGGGGCGCGAGAAATCCATCGAAGCCCTCGAGGCAGCGATGACGGGCGACAAGCAGATCCTTCTGCTGGCTCAGAGAAACCCTGCTGACGACGATCCCGGTGAAGATGCACTTTATCGCGTAGGTACTATTGCGACCGTTCTGCAGCTGCTCAAGCTGCCTGACGGCACGGTCAAGGTTTTGGTCGAAGGCGAGCAGCGGGGCGCCGTGGAGCGCTTCAGCGAAGTGGACGGCCACTGCCGTGCCGAAGTCTCGTTGATCGACGAAGTCGACGCACCTGAACGCGAGTCGGAAGTGTTTGTGCGTAGCCTGCTGGCTCAGTTCGAACAATATGTGCAGTTGGGCAAGAAAGTCCCGGCTGAAGTCCTGTCGTCGCTCAACAGCATCGACGAGCCAGGTCGCCTGGTCGACACCATGGCCGCGCACATGGCCCTGAAGATCGAGCAGAAGCAGGAAATTCTCGAAATCATCGATTTGTCTGCCCGGGTCGAGCACGTTCTGGCGC
>NZ_JBFULH010001500.1:0-542 GCF_056400445.1 Pseudomonas sp. P5_B2
ACGCCAACTCGATAGGCTTTTTACCGCCCTCGGTGATTTCCAGCAGGCTGCCGAACTGACCGTTTTCCGGCCCGGACAAGGTGCCCGAACCGAACAGGTCGCCGGCCTGCAACTGGCAACCGTTGACGCTGTGGTGCGCAACCATTTGCGCCACGGTCCAGTACATATGTTGGGTGTTGCTGAGCGTCAGGCGATGGGCCGGCAGGTTTTGCTCGCGCAGGCCTTCAGTGAGCAGCAGCACTTCCAGTTCGATGTCGAAACCGCCAGCGGCTTGATCGCGCTGGTCGAACAGGTACGGTAGCGGCTGCGGATCGCCTTCTGGACGTGCCGGTTGAGCACGACGGAACGGCTCCAGCGCCTCGGCGGTGACAACCCACGGCGAGATGCTGGTGATAAAACTTTTCGAGAGGAACGGGCCAAGCGGCTGGTATTCCCACGCTTGAATGTCGCGCGCCGACCAATCGTTCAGCAGGCAGAAACCGGCGATGTGATCGGCGGCGTCACCGATGGCGATCGAGTCGCCCATCTCGTTGCCCTGACCA
>NZ_JBFULH010001501.1:0-541 GCF_056400445.1 Pseudomonas sp. P5_B2
ACAGCTACACCTTGGGYGCAAACATCGAGGGCTTGATCTATGGCGGTACGGGCAACTTCACCGGGTTCGGCAATCAGCTGGATAACGTGATTGTAGGTGGGGCCGGGAATGACGTCCTCCTTGGTGGCGCGGGTGMTGACASGCTAATCGGMGGCGCCGGGART
Source organism: Pseudomonas sp. P5_B2 (assembly GCF_056400445.1). Taxonomy (NCBI): domain Bacteria; kingdom Pseudomonadati; phylum Pseudomonadota; class Gammaproteobacteria; order Pseudomonadales; family Pseudomonadaceae; genus Pseudomonas; species Pseudomonas sp. P5_B2. Next base: position 165 of record NZ_JBFULH010001501.1, read on the forward strand.
GACGTCTACGAGGTGACMGATGCCGGCGATGTSGTGATCGAGGGTGTCGGAGGGGGGRSTGACAGCGTCTGGACTTAYCTGRACAGCTACACCTTGGGCGMAAACATCGAGGGCTTGATCTATGGCGGTACCGGCAACTTCACGGCAATCGGCAATACGTTAAACAACGTATTCGTGGGTGGCATTGGCAATGACACCTTCGTGTTCGGCGCAGGGTTCGGAAACGATCAGATTATCGGTTTCGATACCAATCCCATCGGCGGTCAGGATTTGCTCAATATTTCCGCACTCAACATCACGGCGGCGAATTTTGCCGGTAGCGTCAATATCACCGATGTCGGTGCGGATACCATGATCAGCATCGGAGGAGTTGACTC
>NZ_JBFULH010001502.1:0-540 GCF_056400445.1 Pseudomonas sp. P5_B2
CCTTTTACATGTTCGACCGATACAACCTGAGCATGTCTCGTCAGCAACAACAGCTACTGATGGCCTGGGACAAGCAGTACCCAGTTTCGGCGTGGGAGAAAGAGCGAGATCGACGCATTGCAGCAATCATGGGCCACTCCAACCCATTCGTAACTGGCGAGCGGCATTGGTCGCAAGGATACAAGGCAGTTGCTGATGGGGTAGTTAGCGCCGTCCCTGTTAATCCCCCGCGAGCAGCAGCCAAGCCTCCCCTCGCGAGCGTGACCGGGACAGGTGTGATCATCGGTAATCGAAAGAGCCAGGTGTACCACCTCTCAATGGGATGCCCTGGCTATGGTCAGGTGTCTGAATAAAACCAGGTCTCCTTCACATCAGAATCTGAGGCCCAAGCGGCAGGATATCGAAAGGCAGGCAACTGCAAGTAGTAGCTGCTTGTTGAATGCCGGTCTCGCGAAACCGATGCCGATGCCGATGCCGATGCCGATGCCGATGCCGAACATTAGGCTGAGACATGCGTCCGGCATTTGCTATTTTCATACT
>NZ_JBFULH010001503.1:0-540 GCF_056400445.1 Pseudomonas sp. P5_B2
ACACCCGGTTGGGTACAGCACTATCAGCAGATGTCGCCGGGGCATTTCGCCGGGCGTGTGCGCTATCTGGACTTGCATGGCGTGGAGATTTACGAAGAGCAGATGAACACCCGGGTCGAGCAGAATTTCAGTGCGCCCCAAGGTTCGTTGGCGTTCTGTTTCGATCGCAGCGACAACGCGCTGTACCTGCTCAATGGCGAGAGCCGCAACATCTGGATCACCCCCGAGAACTACCAGGAAATTGCCGTGGTGTTCGGCACGGAGTTTGTTCAGCGGCAGGGTTTGAACGTGGCGCAGCTGGAGGGGTTGTTCATGTCGCCACTGAACTCGGGGCAGAACGCTTTGTTCAGCCGCTGGTTGAGCGGCACGCTGACGCGCTTGGGAGAAACGCTCGACCCACCGAGCAAGGAAGCCCTGACGCAACAGTTGCTGGAAGACTGCTTGTACATCCTCGACAACGCGTCGGTTTGCCTGGACCGAGGCGGCTTACAGCGACGCACTGAAGCGCGCATGATCATGAAACGCATCGGTGAGTGGGCC
>NZ_JBFULH010001504.1:0-539 GCF_056400445.1 Pseudomonas sp. P5_B2
CTTCAAATACTGTGTTCGGAAGCCAAGGTTCCTCTACCTTTCTTAGTAAGTTTACTGCTATACTTGCCGCAGGTTTTTTCATAACCAGCTTAGGGTTAGGTTACTTTGCTAAAGAGAAAGCTCAACAGCTGACTCAAGTAGGTCTCCCAAATCCAGCGGTGTTGGAAGTTCCAAAGCAGCAACCGGCTTCTGATGATGTACCGGTGCTTCAAGAGCAAAAGTCGGCTACTCCAGCGACTGACGTGCCTCCAGCTCAAGAGCAGAAGTAAGAAGGGTTTCAAACGTAGTATTGCCGAGGTGGTGGAATTGGTAGACACGCAACCTTGAGGTGGTTGTGCCCATAGGGTGTAGGGGTTCGAGTCCCCTTCTCGGTACCAATTATCAGGAGAGCCCGCTGTTGCGGGCTTTCTTGTAGGTGGAAGGTTACATTGACCCTGTCAGGGATCGGTCGTATACTTCCGCCCCAGCTTTGTCGCGGGGTGGAGCAGTCTGGTAGCTCGTCGGGCTCATAACCCGAAGGTCGTCGGTTCAAATCCGGC
>NZ_JBFULH010001505.1:0-537 GCF_056400445.1 Pseudomonas sp. P5_B2
GATGCCGGCAATGTTGCTGCTCATGGTGCTGTCCTCGCCGCGGGGAACGCCGTGGCGGCGCTGATGGAACAAGTCTGTTCCGCCCCCCAAAACCGGACAATCGATCCATGGCTGCGATCCTTGCCAATGAACCTGCATATCGCGCCAACCTCGCTTGTTGCATGTGGATTGGCTAAGTTTGATGGACCTGTAGCAGCTGCCGAGCCTGCGAGGCTGCGTTCGGCTGCGCAGCAGTCGTGAAATCAGGCACCGCGGTTTTTCAGGTGAACCGCGTGCTCCGGGTTTACGACTGCTGCGCAGCCGAACGCAGCCTCGCTAGCTCGGCAGCTGCTACAGGTCGTGTAATGGCTAACAATTGAGGGCGTTTCCAGCCATGAGTAAAACCATCGCCATCGTGATCTTCTCCGGCGTTCAGTCGCTGGACGTCACCGGTCCCATGGATGTGTTTTCTGAAGCCAATCGTTTTCTCGAGCCGCAAGACCACTATCGGTTGGAGGTGATCGGCGTCGGGCGCGGAGTCATGTCGTGTTCCAACGG
>NZ_JBFULH010001506.1:0-537 GCF_056400445.1 Pseudomonas sp. P5_B2
AACCTACAGGGTCGGGGCGTGTCAGGGAGAAATCCCAGGCAAAAAAACGCCCCGAACCAGTCGGGGCGTCAGATGTGCAGCGCTGCGGTTAGCTTTCTATTCGGCCCGCAGCGGCTGGTGTCTCAAGCGAAGCAGATCAGTGAAACTGTTCTTCTTCAGTCGAACCGGTCAGTGCGGTTACCGAAGACGAGCCACCTTGAATCACAGTGGTCATGTCGTCGAAGTAGCCGGTGCCCACTTCCTGCTGGTGAGCCACGAAGGTGTAGCCCTTCGAAGCGTCAGCGAACTCTTGCTCTTGCAGTTTCACGTAGGCAGTCATGTCGTTGCGGGCGTAGTCGTGCGCCAGGTTGAACATGCTGTGCCACATGTTGTGGATGCCGGCCAGGGTGATGAACTGGTGCTTGTAACCCATGGCGGACAGTTCGCGCTGGAACTTGGCGATGGTCGCGTCGTCCAGGTTTTTCTTCCAGTTGAAGGAAGGCGAGCAGTTGTACGACAGCAGTTGGTCCGGGTATTCCTTTTTGATCGCTTCAGCGA
>NZ_JBFULH010001507.1:0-537 GCF_056400445.1 Pseudomonas sp. P5_B2
ACCTATAGCCTGGCGTATCTGGACCGCGCCAACTACGGGTTCGCCGCCGCCTCGGGCATGGCCGCCGACCTGATGATCACGCCCGGAATGTCGTCGATGCTCGGCGCGCTGTTCTTTCTCGGTTACTTTTTCTTCCAGGTACCTGGCGCGATTTACGCGCAGAAGAACAGCGTCAAGAAGCTGATTTTCGTCAGCCTGATCCTTTGGGGCAGCCTCGCGACACTGACAGGGATCGTTTCCAACGCGTACTGGCTGATCGTCATCCGCTTCATGCTCGGGGTGGTCGAAGCCGCCGTCATGCCAGCGATGCTGATCTATCTGTGCCACTGGTTTACCCGTGCCGAACGCTCGCGCGCCAACACCTTCCTGATCCTCGGCAACCCGGTGACCATGCTCTGGATGTCGGTGGTGTCGGGTTACCTGGTACAGCATTACAGCTGGCGCTGGATGTTCATCATCGAAGGGTTACCGGCGGTGCTTTGGGCGTTTATCTGGTGGCGTCTGGCCGATGACCGTCCGGCTCAAGCTACATGGCTC
>NZ_JBFULH010001508.1:0-536 GCF_056400445.1 Pseudomonas sp. P5_B2
CCGGTGGCGGCGAAGCACAGCATGAAGCCGTAGAAGGTGAGGTGGTGGAATCGGYGTCGCCACAAGGTGAATTGATCGTCGGCGTTGTTGCAGCCTTCGCCATGGCCGCCGTCCAGGTATTTGAGCTTCGCGACGTTGGCCGTAGCCTCCAATGCAGCGGACGTTTTCAACGGCAGTGGCGCTGCGACCGGTGAAACGTTGCGCCAGAAACGCCGTACACCCATGGTCAGGGCAAGTACCGCAAAGCCGAACACTGAGCCGAACATCAGCGCCAGGGTGTTATGCGGGAAAATCTTGTAGAAGTTGCCCCCGGGAATGGCCGTGAACAGGTTGCCCATGAGCATCAGGGTCAGGCATAAAAACAAGACCAGTCCCCCACCGGAAGCCAGTGCCAGGGTCAGGCCGTTGCGCTGATACAACCTGCCCATCACTTGCGGCCAGGCGTATTCGGCGTAAGTATCCAGGCGCACTTTGGCCATGGCTTTGGGTATGTTGACGTCGAATTCGTGTGGGGCGGCGTACTGACAGGCGTGCAG
>NZ_JBFULH010001509.1:0-536 GCF_056400445.1 Pseudomonas sp. P5_B2
GTGCGTAACCTGATCAGTTCGAGCAGGTCGGCGGTAACACCTCGAAAATTACCTTCATCGTCGAAAAACGTCAGCGGTGCAAACGCCTCATTGACCACCACGCGAACCACCGGATGTTGCGCCAGCCAACGCTCTTCGCGTCCGGCAAGTTGTAGTTTGTGATCGGTGAGCAGGATGTCACTGCCTGCACTCCAGCGTTTGGCGATGTTTTCTCGCTCGCTGGTGGGAGTGGCGCTCAGTATCGCGTTGATGATCCCGAGAAGTTCCGGGTTGTTCTGATGCACGGCAAAGCTGAACCCGTGGACTTCATGTTTACCGAAGTTGGCCATCCGGACGTTGTTCAGGTAACCCTTGTTGATCAGGTAATGGGTGGAAATGGTGTCACCGAGAAAGACATCAGCCTGGTCGAACGCGACAGCGTTGATCGCATTCTGGTAGGACGGGAAGGTTGAAATAATTGCCTTTGGATACAGGGTTTTGACTTCTTCCATCGGCAGATAGTGGTACACCATGCTCAACCGTAACCCGGCAAGGCC
>NZ_JBFULH010001510.1:0-536 GCF_056400445.1 Pseudomonas sp. P5_B2
TACGCGACTGCTACGTAGCCGGACGCAGGCTTCGCCAGCTGCTACAAAGTTTGCCGGCGCACCCCCAAAACAATCATCCCCTGTAGCAGCTGCCGAGCAGCGCGAGGCTGCGTATGCGCTGTTTCAGGCAAACCGCGCCAGCAGGAATTACGACTGCTTCGCAGCCGGACGCAGGCTTCGCCAGCTGCTACAAAGTTGCCGGCGCACCCCCAAAACAATCATCCCCTGTAGCAGCTGCCGAGCAGCGCGAGGCTGCGTATGCGGTGTTTCAGRCAAACCGCGTCAGCAGGAATTACGACTGCTGCGYAGCCGGACGCAGGCTTCGCCAGCTGCTACAAAGTTTGCCGGCGCACCCCCAAAACAATCATCCCCTGTAGCAGCTGCCGAGCAGCGCGAGGCTGCGTATGCGCTGTTTCAGGCAAACCGCGCCAGCAGGAATTACGACTGCTTCGCAGCCGGACGCAGGCTTCGCCAGCTGCTACAAAGTTGCCGGCGCACCCCCAAAACAATCATCCCCTGTAGCAGCTGCCGAGCAG
>NZ_JBFULH010001511.1:0-534 GCF_056400445.1 Pseudomonas sp. P5_B2
GTCTGACACATTGCATTCGCGAGCAAGCCCGCTCCCACATTGGGTTATGTGTTGATTAGTCGTTCAGGCGCTTCTGGAAAAAGAAGCGCTTGTGCCCCGGCGGGTAGTCGGCAATCTGGCCCAGTTCGCTATAGCCGAGCCGTTTGTAAAACTCCGGTGCCTGAAAGTCGAAGGTGTCCAGCCAGATCCCCACGCATTCCTTTTCCCGTGCCAAGTCTTCGGCCATCTGCATCAATTTCGAACCCATGCCCTGTCCACGGGCCTGTTCAGGCAGGGACAGCAGTTCTATGAACAACCACTGGTAGAAAAACCGGCCATACAACCCGCCAAGAATCTCGCCGTTGTCGTCGCGCACCAGCAAGGCCAGCGGTTGCGCATTGGACGGGCCGGCCTGGGCCGCGTTATAGGCGCGCAGAGGCGTGAGGATGGCCTCGCGTTCTTCATCGGTGGGGTTTGGTGAGCGTTCGATTCGCAGGGTCATGAGCTACATCCTTATGGCAATGAAGCGGCAGCCTATCGCGCTCGCGGCGATTG
>NZ_JBFULH010001512.1:0-530 GCF_056400445.1 Pseudomonas sp. P5_B2
GCAAAATGCCGCTCGTGCTCAAACCAAACTCCCTTGGTCAACCAAGACTCAACGGTCGCGAAGCCGTGCTCAGCTCTCCATTCCTTCAGGGTCTTGTGATTGCCACCTTTGGTTTCGACGATTTCACCGGTGTTCGGGCTCTTGTAGAACTTAACCTGGCATGGTGTCCGAGTACTGGCTTGGGGCTCGGCAACTGGTGCACGTCGATCAGACTTCGGATCAAGCAGGTTGATCACGTCTTTTAGGCTGTAGCTGTATTCACCCAGCAGTGCACTCAGCTTGGTCTCAAATTCAATTTCTTTCTTCAAGCCAGCATTAATGCAATCACACGCCTGATCTCATGGATCAAAAGTTCTTCGTCCATAAAGGTGCCTTCCTAGACTTTGCCGGTAAGAGGCAGCCACAGTTTGCACACCCGCACTGCATGCGGTAAGCCATGTTATAGGGACGGCTGAGAAGCGAAGCCCTTCTGCCCGCCCCGAATAAAGTTCGAAGCCCCTAATCAACGCGGGCTATATTGCTTGATGAGC
>NZ_JBFULH010001513.1:0-530 GCF_056400445.1 Pseudomonas sp. P5_B2
CACAAGCGCCTGACGACGTGGCTTTGAGCCGCTATCAGGATGCGATGACGCCTCATTCACGGTAAAGATATGTAATTTACCGAATTAAGACAAAACCCCTTGCAAGTCACGGCCTACAAGGGATTGAGCCCTCCAGTTGCGACATTCGGTCACGGGGTGACTTGTAGTTAATTTTCCGTCACCCGTCATAATCCCTTGAAGGGCACAAAGTTCGCCTGCAAAATGCCGCGCCCCGCCCTGATTCGGCGGGATCGTGCTGATCGGCCGCCCCAGCCGCACCATCCGAAGTGCCTGGGTTTACTCAATAAGATCACGCAGGAGATTTGACGTGCACATTGGTGTTCCTCTCGAAACCCAGACGGGTGAAACACGGGTTGCTGCAACCCCGGAAACCATCAAAAAGCTGATCGGCCAGGGTCATAAGGTCACTGTGCAGAGCGGCGCCGGCATTAATGCCAGTGTTGTCGACAGTGCTTATGAAGCGGCAGGCGCAACGATTGGCAGCGCCAACGATGCGTTTGGGGCCGAGC
>NZ_JBFULH010001514.1:0-529 GCF_056400445.1 Pseudomonas sp. P5_B2
CTAGTCATGCTGAGTAGCTTGCATGTTATGTATACGATACATTGAGTGATGAATGTTACGGTAACTGCACATGGACTACTCGCTCATCATCGTTCGCCTCGGCAAGCAAATACGCGAAAAACGTATCAATCGTGGCCTGACGCAAGTCCAGCTTGCCGAACTCGCGGGGCTGACGCGACATAAAGTCATCGCGGTAGAAAAGGGCACCCTTAGCGTCGGAATGATCGCTTTTGCACGGATTCTGGCTGCGCTGGATTGTGAGTTATCGGTCACTCCGGCTGCGATGCCGACGCTTGAAGAACTTGGGGATCTGTTCGAATGAAAATGACTTCTCTCAGTGTCGGTACCCCAGAGGGCAATAGCGGCAGAATCTTCACCAGTGCCGAGGATTTCCTGTTTCGCTATGACGAAGATGCATTGCCTGCCATGGCGATCAGTTTGTCGATGCCTGTGCGACCAGAYGAATTCCGTCGACGCGACCTGCATCCAATTTTCCAGATGAACCTGCCGGAAGGTTATGTTCTGGAGC
>NZ_JBFULH010001515.1:0-527 GCF_056400445.1 Pseudomonas sp. P5_B2
CTAGGGGTACCCACATGAAAATAGGGATCGCGGCAGCGGTTGCACTTCTTGGTATTACCATTTCATCGGCTGCCAGTGCTGATTGGTATACAACTACACAAGACGACATCTTCTCAGGTGGCAAGAAAGCTATGATGCTCGGCTCCATAAACGCCTCGCAATCGATTGCATTCGACTGCGATTCAGAGAACCTGTCCCTCGCACTCCTGCAGAAAGAAAAATGGCAAGAGGGGCGGAWCAGTTCAGCTTTTAATCTACTAATCAAAGTAGATAAAGGTGAGATCCATCGATTCACAGCGGATAGCGCCCAACGCAATAACGATTACGTTCAGTACATCACTTTGGAGAAAGATGAAATCCTGAAGGTCTTAGCTGACCTTCGTGAAGCGAAATCGGTGGTTCAACTAGGACTTCAGTCAGATCAGTTCGACTCTAAGTGGTCTGGAACAGTATCCGTAAGCGGATCTACGCGAGAAACGGACAAATTCATAAAAGCATGCCAGTTGAAGTGACTGATCAGTAGCGGT
>NZ_JBFULH010001516.1:0-526 GCF_056400445.1 Pseudomonas sp. P5_B2
GTCAATGGACTAACACTCATCAGCGCTCCCTTAGCCAAGAAATGGCGATACTCACTTGCTGATTGTTATTGATATGCCAATGAGCTTCTCGTTTATAGCGAATACGAATTTTTTTCAATAGTTTTATTCGCTTTCCAAGATCGCACAAACAAAAACGCCGCTCAAAGAGCGGCGTTTTTGCGTTTGCAGCGACAAACGAGATTCACCTGTAAATCAGGCGTCTCAGGCGTTGCCGTTCCAGGGACGATCCCCGTTCTCATCTTTGATGCGGGTCGGCAGACCCATCACATCCAGCGCCTTGAGGAACGGTTCAGCCGGCAACTCTTCAACGTTGGCCATACGCTTCACGTCCCACTCGCCGCGGGCAACCAGCAGAGCGGCCGCTACGGGTGGCACGCCTGCGGTATAGGAAATGCCCTGGCTGTCTGTTTCTGCGTAGGCGTCCTCATGGTCGGCCACGTTGTAGATGAACACCTCACGCGGCTGTCCATCCTTGGTGCCCTTGACCAGATCACCGATGCAGGTT
>NZ_JBFULH010001517.1:0-524 GCF_056400445.1 Pseudomonas sp. P5_B2
GCACACACTTGACCAGCCACTACGTTCAATGACAATGGCGGAAAGACTAGGAGCAGTCATGAAAGCAAATTGGATTTTGGCGTTGGTTGGTGCTGCTATCGTTGTTGGTGTAGTCGTTGCAGTGGGCGTGCTCTGGGCCTATGGATACTACCTTGGCCCCGTTTCTAGGAACGCAACGGATTGGGGTAGCTTCGGCTCCGTCATGAGCGGTGCGTTCACGTTGTTAAGCTCGTTCGCAACCATCGGAACGTTGCTTTTCCTGTATCTACAACAATTGAAGGGTGAAGAACGCCAGATTTTACTGGACATAGAAAATCAGGATAAACAGCAAAAGCACGACATTGTTGTCGAAAAGCAGTTGGCTGCTTTGACATTTGAACAATACCTTAATCATCGAAAGGTTTTTATTGAAAGKCTAAATGAACAATCCGTTTTTTTTAGGGGGGATATAGGCTTCGCTGATCCAGATAGGGTCTACACAGCAATGTTTGCTAAAAACAGCCCTAGCCATTGTGAGTATAAGG
>NZ_JBFULH010001518.1:0-524 GCF_056400445.1 Pseudomonas sp. P5_B2
ATGACCAATTATAAGCCAGCCATAATTTCCAATAATTTTTAGCGTGCCCTCCTATCACCCGGAGTGACTGTCCATTTTGGGCTTTACTCGACAGGGTAAAGCCCAGAGCAAGCATGTTTTATGCTCGGTAGGCGATCCGATTGGCTAAGGAGTCTAGTTCGCTTCGGTCGCCACAGTTGAAATGCGCAAAAAAATCGGAAGATTTTTGGCAACCCTATCCCCTCAGCCTAGCTCGAACACGGGCTCCAAGGTTTAGCAAAATCCGCGAAACCAATTGCAGTATCTACAGCGGCAGTCGGAAGGCTTGCGACTATTGCGTAGATCCGACTCAGCTAAAGCCTCATCGAGACCGTTGCTGCAGGTAAACAGCCGGTCTATGGGAGGCTGCGGGACATCCCAGTTCTGTTTTTACCGAACCCCCTCCTAGACATAGTCAGGTTTTTAGAACGGGTAAGAACTCTCCATTTTTCTTCACCCTATCCAGAACTGCAAAGCCTTCCCACTTGAGGTGACTACCGCCAAAC
>NZ_JBFULH010001519.1:0-523 GCF_056400445.1 Pseudomonas sp. P5_B2
ATCACCTGCCATGGATTCACCCAAGCCTTAACAGCTATTCCCGCCTGGAAGACCACTACAACATCATATTCGACCAGTTCGCTGGTCAAGGTAGCCTTGCCTACAACCTGTYGGACGTCGCCGGCACCCACCTGCCGACTTTCCCGTCCTGGCCGGCTGACCGTATGCGCAACGCCGAGTATGTGTCGTTCTTCCCGAACGTACTGCTGGGTATCCAGGCCGACCACGCCTTCGCGATGATGCTTGAGCCGGTTGCTCCGGGTAAGACGATTGAACATTTGCGCTTGTTCTTCGTGGGCGACGAGGCTCTCAGCCCGCATTACGAAGCCGCTCGAAAGGCTGTCATGGAATCCTGGCGAGTGGTGTTCGCCGAGGATATTGCTTCCGTTGAAGGAATGCAAAAAGGCCGCAGCTCGCCTGGTTACAACGGCGGAGCCTTCTCACCAGAAATGGATTTACCGACTCACTACTTCCACAAGTGGGCCGCACGTCAGTTGCTCAACAGCGACGAGAAGGCTTAAGC
>NZ_JBFULH010001520.1:0-522 GCF_056400445.1 Pseudomonas sp. P5_B2
GTCGGGTATTGACCACTCTGCGTGGCCGACAGCGCGTGTGAGAATGGTGAAAGCCACAAAAATATACATCAACGGCAAGCATGTGAATGACCTGACAGACTGCACAGGAGAGGAGCAGATTGACGTCGAGCGAGCGCAAGATAAGGTGATTGAAGCTTTAAAAGGTCGCACCATCACCAAAGTTATCTACTCCCCGAATCAAATTGTGAACTTCTTGTGCGCTCCTGCGATTTGAGTCGTTGACGTCTGCAGGGTTGCGATGAGCCGATTGGCACCAGGATTGATATAGGTGCCAGCCGGTGCAATACAAAAAATAAAAAAGTGAATACATGAATATCCCAACGCGTCTTTACCCAGCCGGGCTCGGCCTCGCATTGTGCCTGTGCGGTATGATTTCGATTCATGGCGGACTGACACTGTTGTATCTCAGCATTACCGCTATCGGATACAGCGCTCAAGAAGTACTTGCCATTTTTTTGTCTGGCTGTCTCGCAGTCTTGCTAATCCCGTTGGTGGGAGTAC
>NZ_JBFULH010001521.1:0-522 GCF_056400445.1 Pseudomonas sp. P5_B2
AGCTTATGGTGGCGATTGCCAACGCCAGCATAAAGAGAACTACACGCTGCCTAATCGAGTGGCAACTTCACACCATGACTCGACCAGCCGAGGCTGCCACTTCCCGCTGGGCTGATATCGACTTCGAAAAGAAAATCTGGACTATACCGGCGGAGCGCATGAAGAAACGTCGGATACACATCATTCCACTCACGGAGCAGGCTCTGTCGCTCCTGGAAGCGATTAAACCCTACAGTGGACACCGGGAGTACGTCTTCCCTGCAGACCGTAACCCTCGTACCCACTGCAACAGCCAGACTGCCAACATGGCGCTGAAACGCATGGGTTTCGAAGGGCGCCTAGTAAGTCATGGCATGCGCTCAATGGCGAGTACCATCCTCAATGAGCATGGCTGGGATCCGGAACTKATCGAGGTGGCGCTTGCCCACGTTGACAAGGACGAAGTGCGAAGCGCCTACAACCGAGCTGACTATATCGAACGCCGACGTCCGATGATGGCTTGGTGGAGCGGACACATTCAGG
>NZ_JBFULH010001522.1:0-520 GCF_056400445.1 Pseudomonas sp. P5_B2
CCGCAAGTAAGCGCCGAGGTAGTGGCCTAAAGAAGACCTTGGATCGAAGCGGGGGAGGGGCGTTTTGCTGAGGCAGTGGAGCAGGTGATACTCATGTTCCTCAATGAATTCGAACAGAAGGCACTGTTTGCTTTCGATGTATTGATAAAGCGAACCCGCTTGCAACCCGGCGTGTTCGGCTAGCTGACGCATGCTCACGCCCTGATACCCCTCATTGACGAACATGCGCAGAGCCACACTGCGGATAGCCTCCAGCCTGGATGCCGATGCGCTACTGACATGGGTGTTTGCATTCTTGGTCATCATGAGTACCGTTGCCCGGCCCGAACTCGGCGGCCGGGGCTGTCGTATGGAAGCCCTTGACGGGGTTGAATTCAAAACAAGGGAAGCGTGTAGGACATCACTAGTCGGGTCTGATCCTGGGCGCCGTCACTCGGTACATCACTTCGAAGCATCGCGTTTTTCAGGCCGAATCCCAGCCCCTTGAAGCTGCCGCTTTGAATGATGTAATCAACAATGA
>NZ_JBFULH010001523.1:0-520 GCF_056400445.1 Pseudomonas sp. P5_B2
AGCAAGTGGTGCAGTTCTACACTCAGACCAAGACCGTCACCAGTCGCTGGTTCGATGACGACAGCGTCAACGACGGTGTGAACACCACCATCAACTTGCGTTAAGGAGCCGGACATGAAAATCGCATTTATCGGTCTCGGCAACATGGGCGCCCCGATGGCGCGCAACCTGATCAAGGCCGGCCACGCCTTGCGTCTGGTCGACCTGAATAAAACCGTGCTGGCAGAGCTGGAGCAACTGGGCGGTAGCATCAGCGCTTCGGCCCGTGAAGCGGCGCAAGGCGCGGAACTGGTGATCACCATGCTGCCGGCCGCTGTGCACGTGCGCAGCGTGTGGCTGGGTGAAGACGGCGTTCTCGCCGGTATTGGCCAAGGTGTACCAGCCGTGGATTGCAGCACCATTGATCCACAGACCGCACGCGATGTAGCCGCCGTCGCTGCCAAACAGGGCGTAGCCATCGCCGATGCGCCGGTTTCCGGCGGCACCGGCGGTGCAGCGGCCGGGACGCTGACCTTTATGG
>NZ_JBFULH010001524.1:0-519 GCF_056400445.1 Pseudomonas sp. P5_B2
GGATGATGGTGATCGTGCTTTCGATAAGGGTCTGATCTCCAACCGTTTCGACCTTCTCTCCGAAATGGATATCGCTTACCGCAATTTCGGTGGTCGGATGATGGTGATCGTGCTTTCGATAAGGGTCTGATCTCCAACCGTTTCGACCTTCTCTCCGAAATGGATATCGCTTACCGCAATTTCGGTGGTCGTGTGAGCGGGGCAGCCTGGTTCGACACCGAATACCAGAAGGACAATGACAACAACAACCCCGCACGCGCAAACCAGGTCTCAGTTGCCTATGACGAATTCACTGATGACACCCGTCATCTGCAAGGCGGCGACGGTGAGTTATTGGATGCATTCGTCTATTGGAATGGTGAAGTTGCAGATCGTGCTTTGTCCGTTCGCTTGGGTCGGCATGGCTTGATTTGGGGGGAAAGTTTGTTTTTTGGGGCCAACGGGATTGCCGGCGGCATGGCTCCGGTGGACGTAGTAAAGGCTATTTCTGTACCGAATACCCAATTCAAAGAGATCACC
>NZ_JBFULH010001525.1:0-518 GCF_056400445.1 Pseudomonas sp. P5_B2
ACCGAAGACCCTGCCATCATCGAACTGCGTTACCGCCAGATGCGCAATCTTCTTGCCACGCTATTCCTTGCCCAAGGCACACCTATGCTCTTGGCTGGCGACGAATTTGCTCGCACCCAAGGTGGTAGCAACAATGCCTATTGCCAGGACAGTGAGATCGGCTGGGTCGATTGGAATGTGAGTGAAAAAAGTAGCGAGCTTCAAGATTTTGTCAGGTACCTGATTGAACTGCGCAATCGCTACCCTCTGCTTCGTCGCAACCGCTTTTTCACCGGAGAGTACGACGAAGGCTTAGGCGTCAAAGATGTTAGCTGGATCCAGCCAAGCGGTGAAGACATGGGTATCGAGCAATGGCAGGACGGCAGTAATCGCTGCATGGGCATCCTGCTCGATGGTCGTACTCAGACAAGCGGCATTCGCCGGGAAGGTATCGATCATTCGCTCCTGATCATCGTCAACGCGCACCATGACGTTGTGAGCTTCACACTGCCCGAGGTGCCACAAGGCAAACATTGGGC
>NZ_JBFULH010001526.1:0-516 GCF_056400445.1 Pseudomonas sp. P5_B2
GTCAGCGCGGCCAGCACAATATGAAAGCTTATGGTGATCGCGAACTGGGCACGCGCAGCGAGCAGCGCCGAATCAATTGCGTCCATGCCCTCAAGGCTCTGACGGTATTACAGAAATCTTGCCGTTTCGTTCCAGGATCGCAAACTTGATCTGGTCAATGTTTTCGATACCTTGGCTTGAGCGGGCCGCCTCCATCACATCCGCTTCAACCAACCGCGCATGCCGTAAGCGCTTGCTTAAGAGCTTTCCGTTTTCGACGATGATGGTAGGCCCGCCGTCGATTAATCTGGAAAACCAATCCGAACGTTGTTTCAACAGCGAAAGGCCGACGTCGATAGCAATTAACGTAACAATCACCAAGACAGAGTTGGTCAGGGAGAAGTCGTCACCTAACAATGCCTGCTGCGTGGCTTCGCCAATGATCATCAACAACACGAAATCAAACGTCGTCAACTCCGCCAAAGAACGCCTGCCGGCGATTTTGAACAGCACCATCAAGACGAGGTACAACGCGAA
>NZ_JBFULH010001527.1:0-516 GCF_056400445.1 Pseudomonas sp. P5_B2
ATCAACGGCCACCGACGCGTATCTGGGAGTGGCTGTTTGAGCCTACTACAATTTAATACTAATGCAGCACGGAGYGAGCGAGCAGATGATCAGCGYCAAGAGTGACATGCATCGGAGAGAACCACGCGCATCCGAATTTCGGAATGCCCTTCAGCAACTCAGGGAACATGCAACGGCCGGGCATCTGCAATTGCGAACCGAGCCGCGCGTTGGCGATCAATACTCGAAGGGTAGGGCTGTGGCGAACTTGCGCGCGGGATAACCGATTGTGGATGTAAAGATAGGATGCGCGAAGCGGGCCATACCCGGCAGAGAGGTTCGGTGCTCCTTGCAGAATGGCAGCTTAGGAAAAGAACCTGATTACCCGCCAAGTTCCTAGGGGATACGCGTGGCTTGCGGTGTACAACGGTAAACGATGTCTTGGGTTTTGACTCGAGCAGCCTGAGCAAGCTGGTAGCGAAGCAGGGGGGCTAAGGCCGCAGCAGAAAGAAAAATTATAAATACTAGGAATTGGTC
>NZ_JBFULH010001528.1:0-516 GCF_056400445.1 Pseudomonas sp. P5_B2
GAATGGTTCGGGGAAGAAGCGAAGCGTGTGAATGGCGACATCATTCCGCAGAATGTTGACGGTCGGCGCATTCTCGTGCAGAAAGCCCCTATAGGCGTGTTTGCAGCCATCACACCGTGGAACTTCCCCTCCGCGATGATTACACGCAAAGCCGGCCCGGGCTGGGCGGTTGGTTGCGCAGGAGTTATCAAACCAGCCAGTCAGACACCGCTCTCGGCACTGGCTCTGGCCGTACTCGCCGAGCGCGCCGGTCTACCACCTGGTGTATGCAACGTCGTCACTGGTTCGGCCCGCGCAATCGGCGGGGAGCTCACCGCAAACCCGGTAGTTCGCAAGTTGTCCTTCACAGGTTCGACCGAAGTGGGATCGCTGCTGCTTGCCCAGTGCGCTCCGACCATCAAGAAGGCGAGCATGGAACTGGGCGGCAACGCGCCATTCATCGTCTTTGACGATGCTGATATCGATGCCGCAGTGAAGGGCGCACTTGCCGCCAAGTACCGCAACACAGGCCAAGCT
>NZ_JBFULH010001529.1:0-515 GCF_056400445.1 Pseudomonas sp. P5_B2
GCTTGCGCCTGAAAATTGCTGAAGCACACCGGAATAAGCGCCGTTGCTTTGCAGGCTTTTGGAAATAACCTGAAACCGCATGTGTGCGGCACTGGACGAATGTCGGAGACGGGGCTAAAACGAGGCATTCGCCGGAGATTTTGATGACGCCTCGCCAATGCTTCTTCGATTGCCTGCAACGTTCACCGCCCGCGCTGTTCGAAGCGACGCTGTGGATGGCGGCCGAGCACGATATCAAGCTGAGCCCCGAGGCGGTGCTGGCCGACTTTAACGGCCTGACACAGCAGGTCAGCTATGGCTTGCCGATGCTACCGGTCAGCGAACTGGCACAGCCGTTGTTGCGGCGGATGAATGACCTGGGGTTCGCCCAAGACGACTTCACACCGCTGCGCCCGCAAGTGGCGTTACTCAATAAAGTGCTGGAACTGCGACGCGGTCAGCCGCTGTCGCTTGGGTTGATTGCGCTGGAGTTGGCCAGACGCCTGGAGATTCCGCTGGTGGGGGTCAATTTCCCC
>NZ_JBFULH010001530.1:0-512 GCF_056400445.1 Pseudomonas sp. P5_B2
GCCAAGAGTGAAGCAACTCGGCTTCACTTTTATCAGGAGTAAGAAATGTTGGAGCTGCTCAGAAGCCTTTGGGGCTACCGGGGGTTTGTTTTTTCATCAATCCGTAATGAGTTTTCTGCCCGTTTTGCTCGTAGCCGTTTAGGCGGTTTGTGGATGATCATCAATCCTTTGGCCCAAGTCGCGATCTATGCCTTGGTGCTCTCTAACGTACTGGCAGCTAAGCTGCCCGGGATCGACAACAAATACGCGTATGCCCTCTACCTGATGGCTGGGATGCTGGCATGGAGTCTTTTTGCGGAAATCATTGGCCGCTGCCTGACCCTGTTCATCGACCAGGGCAACCTAATGAAAAAAATGCGTTTTCCGCGTATCACCTTGCCGGTGATTGTGGTGGGGTCGTGCCTGCTAAATTATGTGCTGCTGTTTGTCGCGCTGCTGGTGGTCTTTGCGCTGCTGGGGCAATGGCCGCATCTGCATATGTTCTGGCTCATCCCATTGACAGTTGCAGTTAC
>NZ_JBFULH010001531.1:0-512 GCF_056400445.1 Pseudomonas sp. P5_B2
GATGGAAAGTATTGGTTAAAAAATACCAATGACGAATTGCAGGTGTTCAACACTAAGATGTCGAAATCACTCTTGAATGTTGTTGTTCCAGATACGCTTATTGAAGAATATGGTGTCGATACGTTCAGGATTTACATGATGTTCATGGGGCCGCTTGGCCAAAACAAAAAGTGGGATATCAAGGGTATCAAAGGCTGTGCAAGATTCCTGAGTAGAGTATCGAGTCTCCTGGAACATGACGCCTTCGTGGCGATACCACAAGAAAACCAGGCGGGCGTTTCCAATGAAAGACTGGAAACGCTTTGGGGGAACGCGCTCTCGAAGATTGACGCATCTTTTGTTTCGTTGAACTTCAATACCGCGGTGGCTGCGTTCATGGAATTCATCAACGAAGCTGAAAAAGCCAAAGTCTATTTTTGCCAGCGAATCGCCAAGGATTTCATAAAAGCCCTGTTTCCCTTCGCACCGCATGTGTGCTCGGAAATGTGGGAGCGTCTTGGGGAGTCGGGTAT
>NZ_JBFULH010001532.1:0-512 GCF_056400445.1 Pseudomonas sp. P5_B2
GAGTTTGATCAGCGGCAGGAAGGTCAGGTCGAAAAAGAGGTACTGATCTTCGGCATGATTGGCGATGTAGGCCACCTGGTCTTCATGCAGGCGCGGGTTGATGGTGTGCACGATGGCACCCATGCCGCCAATGCCGTAGTACAACTCCAGGTGACGGTAGCCGTTCCACGCCAGCGTACCGATGCGGTCGGCCGGCTGCACACCCAGGCCCGTCAGGGCGCTGGCCAGCTGGCGCGCGCGACGGTGGCAGTCACGGAAGGTGTAGCGATGGATATCGCCCTCCACCCTGCGCGATACGATCTGCGTATCGCCATGATGGCGGTCGGCGTGTTCTATTAGTGAGGAAATCAACAGCTGCTTGTGCATCATCAAGCCATGCATGGCATCGCTCCGTTCAAAAGTCTGTGATCGGGGAGCGGACAGGCAGCCAGGGCTTTCTGTCGGATTCCACGTCAAGACCGCGAACCGGGACAGCCTGTTTTCCTCCCCTGGATGTTGGTGATCAGGTAACC
>NZ_JBFULH010001533.1:0-511 GCF_056400445.1 Pseudomonas sp. P5_B2
CGTTGGAGGTGGCGCCGGAGTCATTGACGTCTCAATCTGAAAACAATGATAACAGCGCTGAAATCGAGTCAGGCACCTTTGCGTCATAGTCAATACGCCGAATGTGAAAATTCAGAAGTATAAGAATTGTTACACTCAACGCTTATTTTTTATAGACGTCACTGACAAGGAGCGGTCAAATGGATCGCTCATCAAACTGCGGCTGACGTTCATTAACGACCTGTACCACAGCCTTTAACACACATTGCTTAGCACTATCCATCTAGCTGAAGAGCGTTCAACTCCATGAATTCCCCCGATGAAGTCTTTCGTGTAACCTCTACGCCTGCGGACACATCCAATAGAACAATTGGTCGATGGGAGATGAGCCTCATCCCATTAGAGCGTGAAGCAAACATTCGACAACATAAGCTCATTCATACCCCCACACTCCAATGCAGTCGACTGGAGTTCGATTCAGCGGTCACTCTTATCAGTTCTGTTCCTCATGGCTATGTCACTTTTGCCATTT
>NZ_JBFULH010001534.1:0-506 GCF_056400445.1 Pseudomonas sp. P5_B2
GGTTCGCACCGTTAAAGAAGGTTCGCACCGTTAAAGAATTGTAATTTTTACTGCGCCAGGCAGATATGACAAAGCCCGCTTGATGCGGGCTTTTTCGTGGCCGGAGTTTTTCACCACTCCAAGGTGATGCTGCTTTCAAACACCCTTTCCTGGCCGGTGACCGGATCCACAAACCGCAAGCCCTGAGCGAGCAATTTCAGTGGATTGGCGTAATCATCTTCAACGTTCTTGAGCACCTGCGGGTAAAACGGATCGTTGCAGATACTCGCGCCCAGCGCTGTCATGTGCACGCGTAATTGATGTTTCTTGCCCGTCACCGGGTACAGCGCATATCGCCAGAGGTCTCCGTTCTTTTCCCGGACCTCGACTGCTGTCTCGGTATTGCTGACACCCGGACCTTCCTGCATGCGGAAAAACGGTTCGCCATCGATGAGCCGGCTTTTATGCACCAATGGAAAGGCCAGTTCAGGCAATGCAGCAGCGATTGCCTCGTAGCGCTTTTCAAT
>NZ_JBFULH010001535.1:0-505 GCF_056400445.1 Pseudomonas sp. P5_B2
CTGCGGACGCTCTTCTGCCGGCAAATTCCCCAGGGTCTTCATCACCTGAGTCAATTCACCCTTTTTGCCAAGGTAGTGAACCCGGATTTGCTCCAGGGCATTGATATCTTCAGCGCTTTGCACAGCCTCTAGTGCTTGAGAGACGAGCGCATCCAGGTTTTCCATGTACAGACTCCAGATACAAAATAGGGGAAGAGCTTGAAGGCTCTTCCCCTATTTATGACGTTTAACACCTGGCCCCACAGAGGTGAGGCCGGGTGACTGTCGGGGGTACTTAAGCCAAGGTGGCTTTAGCTTTCTCGACAATCGCAGCAAACGCCGCTTTTTCGTTCACTGCCAGATCAGCCAGAACCTTACGGTCGATCTCGATGGACGCTTTTTTCAGGCCGGCGATGAAACGGCTGTAGGACAGACCGTTGATACGTGCACCAGCGTTGATACGAGCGATCCACAGAGCGCGGAACTGACGTTTTTTCTGACGACGGTCACGGTAGGCGTATTGGCC
>NZ_JBFULH010001536.1:0-504 GCF_056400445.1 Pseudomonas sp. P5_B2
CTGCAGGGCAGAGTCTTCACGACAATGTTTGCGAGTGCTCCAAGGTCTTCGGCATCGATCTCTACATCGGTGAGGGCGTGGCGGCAGCACGTCAAGATGAATCCTGCAGCGCTCTCATCGGGTGTCAGAGACGTCTCGCCCTTGAACGCCTCGGTTTCACCGGAGAGAACTTTGGTTTTGCAGACACCACACCGCCCAGTTCTGCAGCTGTATTCGAGAGTGATGCCTTCAGTCCTGGCACTGTCGAGCATTGATGTGCCTGTCTCGGAGCTGAATGTTTTCCCGTTATGAAGTTTTACTGAAGCCATATTGGTTACCGGATTTGAAAATTCTGTGCGGGCTGCAATGCTGTCGTCAGCTTGCTCCAGAATCGAAGATTCGACGGTTATGAACAAATGGAAATCTTAAGTTGACGGGCGTTGAGTGAAGGTGATGGGCGGTGCGTGAGCGGACAGCGGGCGCGGAGAAATCAATGGTGCTTCGGGAAGTGCTTTTGGTGGTAGT
>NZ_JBFULH010001537.1:0-503 GCF_056400445.1 Pseudomonas sp. P5_B2
CCGCTCGGTTATCACCATTGGTCCTATGGCAAACACTTCCTCAGCACTGAAAAATCCTACAGTCGCGGGCAGATGGGGCTGGCCTACGAGATCGTGATCAACTCAGACCCGTGCATCGCTTATCTGATGGAAGAAAACACCATCTGCATGCAGGCACTGGTCGTGGCGCATGCCTGCTATGGGCACAACAGTTTTTTCAAAGGCAATTACCTGTTCCGCACTTGGACTGACGCCAGTTCGATCATTGATTACCTGGTGTTCGCCAAGCAGTACATCATGCAGTGCGAGGAACGCCACGGTATCGACGCGGTGGAGGACTTGCTTGATTCCTGCCATGCGCTAATGAATTACGGCGTCGATCGCTACAAACGCCCCTACCCGATTTCCGCTGAAGAGGAACGGCGTCGGCAAAAGGATCGGGAAGAGCATCTGCAGAAACAGATCAACGATTTGTGGCGCACCATCCCAAAGGGCGCGGACAAATACAGCGACAAGGACAATGC
>NZ_JBFULH010001538.1:0-503 GCF_056400445.1 Pseudomonas sp. P5_B2
GGCTTGTACAAGCATCGGAGAGACCTTAAAAGAATTTGTCGGATGGACATTTTCCCGGTCTGCCAAGGCTCTCTGTAGTGCGATCCGCTTGATTACTTGCCTGATTCTATGAGTCTCTGCTTTTTTGCAGGACGGTCGGGAGCTGGCGAGTTAGAGTTCATGGAAGAGGTACAAGATGAATATGACGAACAACCCCGAAACAACGCCTCAACAGGCATCGCCACAAGAAAGGCTTGCGCAGATCATCGGCACGCAGATCTCGAAACCAGGTGATTACGGAACGGCCATTACAGGTCTCGGCTTCTTCAGACGCGAGCATCCAGCACCGCCCATCGTCTGCATGGTTGAGCCAAGCATCATCCTCATCGCCCGGGGTGAGAAACAGCTCTGGGTAGGTGGCGAGGGCTACCCCTATGACACATCGCGGTTTCTGATCACCTCATTGGATTTGCCTGCAAATTCAGAAGTGCTGACGGCAAGCCCCGAACAACCATGCTTGGGGC
>NZ_JBFULH010001539.1:0-503 GCF_056400445.1 Pseudomonas sp. P5_B2
CTTCCGGCCCTTGTCGTTGTCTGAGGCGTTGGATTTAACCTTCCTCCATGCGTCCTTCATTTGCCCAATGAGCAATATGCCCTCTCTCGTGGTCTCTAGCTCCTCGCCGATTCGAAGGAGCTGATCGTTCGTTAAGGGGTGACGTTGCTGGTCTATTTCCCCTTTCCCTTGCAGATATTTGTAAGCCCATTTCTGCTGCTTGTGATCATTGCGATCTAGCCATGTAAGCCCAAGCGCCCTCTGACCCATACCCCTATCCTCCCCCAAATTGTTGATGCCAGTTTGCAGAATTATACCTTGTGATTGATCACGTTTTGAATCACGTGACAGCGTCACGGCTAAGTATAAAAACAGTCTGTAAATATTGCGATATAATAGTCGCCTTTGCTAGGGCTATGGTGGTATCAGCGTGTTCATATCCGCATTATTTTGTGAAGTGAAAGGGCTCAAGCCAGAGGGAAAATATTTCCTTGTGCGCTTCATTCGGCACTTCGGAATAGCTG
>NZ_JBFULH010001540.1:0-503 GCF_056400445.1 Pseudomonas sp. P5_B2
TATCTAGATAACCTGGAGTTGGATTTTGTAGCGCCTTGGGGCAAATATGATGAGCGCGCATTGGTTAATCCAGGAAACAATAGCAAAGCAATCTATGCTGCTTACGCTTTTACCTGGTTTCCAATGCCGCAAGTTGAGGTCAGCTCGAAGATCAGTGTTAACTACAGTTACGAAAATCCTAAGACTGATTATAAGTCTGGTGTGCAGGTTGTTGTTGACTATGGATTTAATTATCGGCTGACCCAGAATTGGTTGGCGGGTATTGGTGGATATTTATCGACGCAGTTGAATGATGACCAGTCCCACGGGGATGATGTAGGTAATAGAACCAAGTCAATAAAAGTCGGACCACAAGTGGGCTACGCAAGTCGGGACTTTGGAATAATACTCAGCTATCAGAAGGATGTTTTTGCTCGAAATACCTCGGAAGGCGACGCAGTGATGCTCAACGGAATGTTTAAGTTTTAATTAGGTGCTGCAATTTTCACGCTTGGCTTTTAATG
>NZ_JBFULH010001541.1:0-502 GCF_056400445.1 Pseudomonas sp. P5_B2
GCCCTATACCGAAAAGACACCGGCATACTTTTTCTTCGTATCGTATTATTGTACGTAGCGAGTGCCGCCGGCTGCTCTAGGAACAGGCGCGATACATGGCCGCCGACAAATCGTGAAAAAGTAGGTTGAGGTTATAGCGGCTGAAAGCAGTAAGGCGAACGGTCTATAGCCCCAAACAATCGCTGGCGCCTCCTCAATGATACCCAAAACGCGCCACTTAACCCGATGAACGGTCATCGCCCGTGATAACGCTCAATTATCCCACGTCAAAGACCTGCACAAACAAGCGTTTAATTTAACACCATTTAACATGTAATTACATGCAACGTAATACGGTACAAAATCGTAGGAGGAGTGATGGCTCGCAACGGCATTACTAGGCAGATGGTGCAAAAGGCGAAAACAGCCTTGATAGCTCACGGTAAAAAACCCACTATCAAGGCTGTACGCACGGAGCTCGGCAACACTGGCTCAAAAACCACCATCTCCCGCTACCTCTAAG
>NZ_JBFULH010001542.1:0-502 GCF_056400445.1 Pseudomonas sp. P5_B2
CTTCACAAGCACCACAGATGCCTTCGCGACAGGAATGCATCACGTCAACACCGTTTTCAATCAGCGCATCGAGTATGCTTTTGCCCTGATTTATCTTGAGGGTCTTCCCGGTCCTCGCCAGTACGATCTCATACCCACCTGACGTCGCGGCTTCCTGCAGCGGTATAAAGCTCTCGAAGTGAACCCTGCCATCAGAGATGGACAGCGCCTTTGCTTGCTGGGAATAGACCTGAATCATCCCAGCCGGCCCACAACAATAGTAATGCCGGGTTTCATCATCACCACGGAAAACCTCCTGAATGTGAGCGACGGTAGCCTCCACGTCGTACCCCAACAGCAACTGGACCTTGTCCTGGGTGATGTGGCCTTGCATCGCGTCGATCAACGCGGCGTGGTTAACACTACGAGCGAAGTAATGCAGCTCCCAGTCCATTTTTTTGCTATTCAAGTACTGCGCCATACACCAAAGCGGCGTAACCCCTATCCCACCCGCGATCAGCAC
>NZ_JBFULH010001543.1:0-501 GCF_056400445.1 Pseudomonas sp. P5_B2
GGGTTTTGTTTCTCACGATGCCCGATCAACCATAGTCAAGCAATCCCTTAGCCGCCATGCAACAAGGCCATGATCAGGAACCTTTGATCTGTTTTCAAAAATCCCAGGTAGGGTACTGCGGACCAAAAACATCGATTTGTGTATGTCAAAGATCACATGTGGGAGTGAGCCTGCTCGCGATAGGGCCATTACAGTCACCACAAAACCCTCGACTAGGCGCGAGAAGTCTTCGTTGATTTTTTCTGCGCAACCGGTTTGGCTTTCCCGGCGCCTTTGTTACCCAGGCTACGTTTGAGCAGTTCGGTCAAATCGATTACATCCGCGGTTTTACGCTCATCTTCACCCGTCGCCGTTTCTACATCCTCAATCTTGCCTTCATTAGCCTTCTTCTCGACCAGCGCCATGATTTTGTCCTCAAAACTGTCGCGGTAGTCGTCGGGTTTCCAGTCGGCGCTCATGTCTTCTACCAAACGCTTGGCCATATCGAGTTCGCCCTTGGCC